>JAIYDW010000131.1 GCA_027487315.1 Verrucomicrobiaceae bacterium
ATTCGTCCGGGAGGAGAGGCGCTTGTTTTGGCGAAGACCATCCAGGACACTCCGGGGCTGCAGTTTGTTGGGGTGCATGCCTATGACGGGCACATTCATGATGCTAGCTTGACGGTTCGAGAAGCGAGATGTATGAGCGCGTTTGAGGGCGTTGAGGCTCTGGTTGCTGAATTGCAGAGGAGCGGACTGCGGGTGAAGGAGTTCCTATGCGGGGGATCGCCAACCTTTGGCATTCACGCGCGCCATGGTGAACGCACGCTAAGTCCGGGCACGACCGTGCTTTGGGATTTTGGTTACTCGGACAAGTATTCGGGCGATCTGTGTTTTTTGCCAGCGGTGGTCTTGCTGACACGAGTGATATCCAAGCCCAGTGACACCCAGATTACAGTCGATTTGGGATACAAATCAGTGGCAGCTGAGAATCCACATCCGCGTGTGCGATTTGAGGAGCTTGGGGGTGATGTGCCGGTGGTGATGCAGAGCGAGGAGCATTTGGTGTTGGATGTGGGGCAGTCCAAGCGTTTTCACATTGGGCAGGTGTTGCATGGGGTGCCGCGACATGTTTGCCCGACGGTGGCGTTGCATGGGGAGGCGATCGTTGTCCGAGATGGACGGGTGGGGGGGGGGTGGCCGATAACGGCTCGCAATCGCCGGATCACGTTTTAGCGCCCGTGAAGTCAGCGCTTTCGGAAATCCATCTCGTAGTTGAGCTCCAAATCAACTGGAACGCCGTGAGCGTGGAGGGCAAGGCAGGTCATGCGTCCTCTGGGTCTTTCGGTGCTGACGAGTTCAGACTCGCCACTCATTGGATTGGGGATGGTCCCAATAGCTGCTCCGTAGAATGAGCCAGCTTCCCAGCGTCCCCACTTCCGGATCGCGTTCCCGTCGGATTCGACGACAAGCCGGTGGGGGTATCGCGACTCGGGATTTTCCTCGTAAACCGCCACTTTGACTTCGCCGTCCGTCCAGGACCCTACGAGCTTGCTTTCGTCTTCCTTATGAAGGGAAAACGCAGCAGCCACGAAGGTGGAAGCGAAGAGGAGATAGACGATGTTCATAGCCGACAGTCACAAAATAGCAAATTATAGTGGATATGGAAAGATTGATAATGTAAAAAGTATGTTTTTAGCGTCCCGAGGCTGAATTGACACCTTTGAGGCGATTTTGGGCGATCTCGGTCAGGGCCTCCCAGGAGAATCGCCAAGTCCAAAAATCGCCTACCTTTCCAGGGGCGTTCATCCTGGCTTCGCTGCCCAGACCGATCACGTCCTGGAGCGGAGCGATGGCCAGTCGGGCTCGGGATTGCCAAACGCGCTGGATGTAATCCCAGTTCAGTTCACTTCCGTCAGTGCCAGTGTAGCCCAAAATGGTTCGACGTTCTGCGTCCACTTGTTCCTGGGTGCGTGTGCTGTCCCCTCCCGCTTCGCTGCGGAAAAGCCCGAGGACGGTATCATTGTCATGGGTGCCAGTGTATGCGACGCATTCGTCAGGGTAGTTTTCTGGAATGTATTCTTCTGCCAGGGAGTCTGCTCCGAAGGCGAACTGCATGACCTTCATCCCGGGAAAACCTTGGCGCTCCCGCAGGGCGACGACATCTGGTGTGATGATACCCAAATCTTCAGCAATCACGGCAACGTCACCAAGTTCGGTGCGAAGAGCATCAAAAAGCGCGTCGCCGGGAGCTTCGACCCATCGCCCATGGATGGCGGTGGGTTCTGTGCCTGGGATTTCCCAATAGGCGGCAAAACCCCGAAAATGATCGATGCGCACGACATCGACGAGTTCGAAGACCTTTTTCATCCGTTCTTTCCACCAGGCAAAGCCGGTTGCCTGGTGGGCTTCCCATTTGTAGAGAGGGTTGCCCCAGCGCTGACCGGTTGCGCTGAAGTAGTCCGGCGGAACACCGGCGACGACGACAGGGTTGCCTTTGTCATCCAACTCGAACAATTCCGGGGCGGCCCAGACGTCCGCACTGTCATGAGCAGTAAAAATGGGAATATCGCCAATGATGGTGATGCCCAATTCTTTGGCCCGAAGACGAACCTTTTGCCACTGCCGATGGAAGAAGAACTGGAGGACTTTGCATTCCTCCACCTCGGGTTCCAGGCGGACCATGGCCTCTGCCATGGCTGCGGGTTCACGCAGTGCCAAGGCTGGCGCCCATTCGACCCAGGCGCGGTGGCGGTTTTCCTCCTTGAGCGCAACAAACAGAGCGAAGTCATCCAGCCAGGAGGCTTCGCGATCACAGAAGACGTCAAATGCCCGTCGCATGAGGGGGCTTTCGTTGCACTGAACGATGAAGCGCCGCGCGGCGAGTTTGAGAAAGGCGGTGCGGACCTCGATGACACCTCCAAAATCGACATTTCCTTCTGGGAAAGAGGGGATCATGACTAGGTCCTGAGGCAGTAAGACGCCGTCCATGGCCAATGATTCGAAACTAATGAGCATGGGATTTCCGGCGAAGCTCGAAAGGCTCTGGTAGGGTGAATTGCCATAGCCAGTTGGGCCGAGTGGCAGCGTTTGCCAGAGTCGCTGACCCATGGAAGCCAGGGTTTCAAGCCAACGAAGCGCCTCGGGTCCGATTTCGCCGATCCCAAATCGACCTGGGAGAGAGGAGGGATGCAGCAGAATGCCGCTGGAACGGGGAATTTCAAACATGGCGAATGGGGGGTAGCAGCTACTGCATACGGGGGCCGCACTGGCTGGTCAACCGCCGCAATGCGGGATGGAGGGAGCGGAAATCGGGCCAAAACTGGAAGCAACCCGCATCCTTTGCTCGTTTCCCTTGCAACCCGGCCCTGCCCCGCTAACCCCTAGGGGTGACATTTCCCACCCAGCGTCTTGGTCAACTCATTGTCGTTTCCGGGCCTTCCGGCACGGGTAAGACGACGTTGTGCCGAAAAGTCTGTGATGCGGGGGAGGCTGTTTTCTCGGTTTCATGCACGACGCGTAAACCTCGGCCTGGTGAGAGAGATGGGATCGACTATTTTTTCTTGGAGGAAGAGGATTTTTTGACGCGAGTTGAGAGGGGTGAGCTTTTTGAACATGCCCGCGTTCATGATCGCTGGTATGGGACCCTCAAGAGCCATGTGAACGAAAACCTCCGGCGGGGCATTGATGTGTTGCTGGATATTGATGTCCAGGGAGCCGTTCAGATACGAGCCTGTGAGGATGAACTCGTGCGACGCTGTTTGCTGGACCTTTTCATCCTGCCTCCCAGCCTGGACGAGCTGCGTCAGCGGCTTGCGGGAAGGGCTACCGAAGAGCAAGCGGCCTTTGAGTTGCGCATGAGGAACGCCGAGGATGAAATGCAGCATTGGGTGGAGTACCAACACGTGCTGATTTCGGACACGCGAGAGAATGACGAATCCCGTTTCCGGGCTTTGCTCGAGGCGGGCCGGCTTCGCACGAGCTTGTGGGGATCTGACTAGCAGGTCGCCGATGCGACGTCACTTGCCGATGACTCGCTCCAGGGCGGATTTTGGTTTGACCCAGTCTTGTAGCATTGGGAAGGGAATTATCGGCTCGATGAATCCTGCCGCGTAGGGGCCGATTTCATAAGGGTCAAAGGAGAACCCCAGGCCCTCCGGAGTCAGAAACCAGTTGTCGTTGAGTTCAAAGACATTTTCAAACAAGGGCCCTTCACCGTTCAGCGCTTCGCCGTCTTTGAGCCCGTGTTGCTTGCGGAGCATCGTTTCTGCCATCCGGGTCACGGCATCGCGCCAGCCGGGTTTCAGAAGATCATCGAGAGTCAATTCCTCTCCGGATTTCAGGTCAAAGGTCACATGCGCCGCGGCGTGGTTTGGATGGGCACCCCCGGTATACTCGCTGTGGGCCATTCGCATGCAGAACACCTGCTTTTCATTGAGCATCACCTCGAAGGACTCGTCAAATGTCAGTGAGGCAAAGTGACTCACCTCCAAATCCTTGAACTCCTCCTCGTCCGGCAGCGGCGCTCGCACGGCTTTCTCCAGCGTTTTCAGCGTCGGCGGTGGCGCTTTGACATCGGGATTCTCCTCGGAGCCTTCCATCTGCACCAGAGCCAGCAATCGAATTAACCCGTTCACCCGCTGCAGTGTGTCCGACTCGCCGAGCAGTTGGGGGAAGCTCAGGGACTGCTCGCGCCGCATCTCATCCGAACCGCTTTTGCGCGCATACTCCTCAGCAAATGAATAAAAAGCCAGGCTGGCAACCCCATCCTCCCGAGTTTCCTTCAGGGAAAAAGGCAACTTTCTCTGCCCGTCCCCCGAAGTCCAACTGCCCTGAAAGCTCGTCTGTCCCGGACCCTCGCCGAAGGACCAGTTGCCTTCAAAACGACCGGTGACGGTTTCCCCATTGCGGTTGGTGCTTTCCTCCAGAAAGGCCTGATCGCCCTCCAGGCTCCCCGACAAATGGATCGGCTTGCGCTGGCTCAGGTAGTGATAGGTCCCGCCTAGACTCGTTCCGCCCTCTAGGTTCGGCGTCGTGTTGATGACGGCGCGCACCGCTGCCTTGTCCCCGATTTTGCCCGTCAACACGACCTGCCGGATGTCCTCGTTCGGCTGCGGCTCCCGAGGTTCCTCTTGGGCGCGGAGTGAACTTTGGCAGGCAAGCCAAATAATGGCCATGCCCGTCAACGGGCGTTTCAGACAAGAAGGAAGAGCAAACATGGAAGGGACGTAAGACTGACCGGGGTAAGATGCACTCAGGTGATGGTTTATGCCAAGTGTCGCCTGAAAAAATCTCTGAGGTTCGGGTTTGTGTCCTCAAAGTATCTCGGTCATTTTCGTCGGCAACGGCTCTTCCACGAATCAAACCACCGCATCCTATGAAACACCTCACCGCGCTTCTCTTCCCAGGGGGCCTACGTGCCGGGGAGGTGGTGATCGACGATTTCTGAGCGGGATGAGGCACCCGGTCCTACTATGCATATGCTTATGTTTGAGTCCCCGAGACGGACCGGGTCAGCGTAGGAACTGATGCCGTACGCACATTGGGCTGGGGTTATTCGACTTGGCGTAGTTGCAGCGTATCGATCACTTTTTCGTGGGCGAGGGCATTGGTAATGACCACGAGCCAACTGCCCGACTGGCACCAGTTTTTGCGCTTCAGTGTTGCGAGAGCGTTTGTGATCGTTAACTCCGGGTCGTCTGAGAACTCCATGAGAAATGGCTCAACTCCCCAGGGCAAAAGCAGTTGGCGGAAGATCGGTTCGACGTCAGTGAACGCGTAAATAGGCACGCCTCGCGCGCGCAGGGCTCCGAGGACGTAGGCGAGGAAACCGCTCCGAGTGAAGACGACGATGGCGGAATCGCCCAATTCTTGGGCTAAGACGGCGGCGGAACGAAGCATTTTGGATTTGGGTTCCTTCAGTTCAATGGCCCGATTCAAGACCCCTTTGACGGAGGGTTCGATGCTTTCGATGATGTTTTTCATCACCTGAACGGTCTCGAGGGGATACTTTCCGACGGTGGTTTCACCGGAAAGCATGATGGCATCAGCCTGCTCTCGGATGGCGTTGGAGACGTCGGAGATTTCAGCGCGGGTAGGCATTGGGGAGGTGATCATCGTTTCCAAAAGATGGGTGGCGATGATGACAGGTTTGCCTTCCGCTTGGCACATCGAGACGAGTTCGGTCTGGACAAGGGGAAGGCGGTGGTAGTCGATTTCGATACCCAAATCTCCGCGTGCGACCATGATAGCATCCGACTCCTGGATGATTTCATGCATGTTTCGAACGCCGGCTTGATCTTCGATTTTGGAGATGATCTTGGCTGAAGAGCCGAGGCTGTCGAGGTAGCGGCGGAGTGTGCGGACGTCTTCAGCCTGACGAACAAAAGACAATGCCACAAAGTCGATTCCAGCCCGGACACCTGCCTGAAGATCCAGTTCGTCTTTGGTGGTGAGACAGGGGAGATTGACGAAAACGCCTGGGAGGTTGATGTGGCGTTTGGAACCGAGGGTTCCTGGGGTGAGAACACGACAGCGGATATGGGTGTCATCCTTGGTTTCAACGCGCATCTGAATCAGGCCACTATCGATAAGCACTGTCTTACCTATTTCGAGATCTTGGGGCAAACCTGGGTAGTTTACCGAGACAGAGGGCACATCACCAGTCGGTTCAGCAGATTCAATGTGAAACTCGAACAGGCTGCCGGCGGTGAGGTCGATGGGGGTTTCGACTTTTCCAGTGCGGATTTCTGGGCCCTTCACGTCCATCATGACTGCGACATGACGACCGACTTCGGTGGAAGCTTCGCGAATGAACCACATGGCATCATCCACCCATTGATGGGAGGCATGGGCCATGTTCAGGCGCAAAATGTCAACACCGGCGAGGATCAGCTTGGCCAGCATCTCCTTGGATTCAGTCGCCGGGCCGAGGGTGGCTATGATTTTGGTATGTCTAAAGTAGGTCGGCGTAGGTTCCATTCAAAGCCAAGACAGCAGGAATAGGACCAACCAAGAAGGGAGAGCGAAAGTTCGGATGTGCGCCCATCATTCACTTACGGCGAGAGGGACTTCTTCCTCGCTAGGCATTCAAAGGCGTTGGACTACAATTGAGCGAATCTCGCCAACGGTTCGCCAGGAGGCAAATCCTAGGGGCACGCAGGTGTCGATTTCGCCAGCGCGCAAGCTTAGCTGTCGGCCTTTGATTGAAACATTCACCATGGGGGCTCCATTGATCCAGACTTGAAGGTCGTCTTCGCGAACTTCGATCCGAAATTGATACCAAGTGCCATTATTGAATGCCATTTCCCCTCGGGTGTTGTTTTCCGAGGCATCGAGTTGGTCAATGCAGGAGATGCCGACAAGTCCACCGCCCCAGCCGCCAACAACGAGCGACACACAGCGGTCGGGGCCTCCAACTGGAAAGGTGCAGGTGGCAAAAAAGTCCTGACCTTCGACCCGGCGCGCCTCAAAGGTCAATGCGTAGTCGATCCAGGGCAGATTGAGTGCCTCCCAATCGCCAACGAATCGAATGCCCGTCATGGGAAAACCTTCTCCGATTCTCAAACCAACCTCGGTGACCTCGGTCGGTCCCTGTTCTGGGATGCCAGAGGCTTGCCACTGAGATTTGAATTCCCTGCTTGAGAGGGAAATGGCCGTCTTCTGGGGTGGCGTTGGATCGCCGCAGCCGGTGATCAAAAATGCAAAGGTCAGCAGGTAAAGACTGCCGATGGATTGCGGGACAGGGAATTCTGGGCAGGATGAGCATTGTGACGACACGTGAACAAAACGAATCCTTACCCCTGCGAAGTTGCATTCGCTGGTGGAGATTGTTTGCCTGGACGTTTTGGGCGGGCATTTTGCTTCTTTGGCTCCTACGCACCTTCGTTGCGCAATCCCATCTGCTCGCAGCTCCCTTGACCTATTTGCCCCAGATTTTGGTGGGTCCAGCTTTGCTGATGATTGGCATTCCTGGCTGGTGGTGGGGACGCCGCCTGATGCTCCTATGCATCACCACAGGGATCGGGTTTCATGCATCGTTGTTTGGTGGGTTTTGGAGGCAAAAGGCGATTACCTCGGGCGTGCCGCTTAGGGTTGTGTTTGTCAATCGAGGTGATCAAGACCAACTGAAATGGAATGAGTGGGTTGGGAAGCAAAGCCCAGATTTGCTCGGTCTTACTGATTTGCGCGGAAGAGATGGCCCAAGTTTGACCGTTGGTGCGCCTGCCATCGGGGGATTACCCTATCTCATGCGCATAGGCGAGCATGCTCTGGCGAGTCGCTATCCGTTTAAAGGGACTCAGGTCGTTAAACCAGACATGCCTTCCGCTGCAACGATTCGAGTGCAATACTTGCCTGCAGCTCGGTTCGAGGTGGATGCGCCTGGCGGGCCTGTTGCGGTTTACGTCGTTCATGTTCGGTCTCCCAGGGATGCACTGTCCAAGTATGGCTCACTCAAGATGTGGAAATGGACGCTTTTGGGAGTTCCGGCTCATGTCTCTACTAGCGTGACGATCGGGCACTACTGGGACGAGCAGAAGCTGGTGATTGAAGGCTTGCTCAAGCGGATCGAGGCGGAAACGCTGCCAACGATTGTGCTAGGCGACTGGAATCTTCCCGATTTTGGACCCCGATATCGGCGATTGACGAAGCAACTCCAGGACGCGCATCGAGTCACGGGCAAGGGCTTGGGTTATACCTTTCCGGGGGACTTATCGCATTGGTCCGCTTTGGGCAAACCTTGGATGCGCATCGACTATGTCTTGGCGGACTGCAAGCATTGGGAGATTCAAGAATGTCTTGTTCAATCAGGACAGGAAGCAGCTCGCTCCCAGCATAGGGCACTGAATGTTGGATTGAAGCGGATTCCGCAGCTACCTACGAAGCTATGATGGTGTTTGGAAGCGACATGGATATTGGAAATGAGGGTTCAAGTATGTGGAACTGAGTGCCATCAACGGGGCGAAGTGGGATCTGAGAGTTGGGAAAAGCGCAGTCAGAGTGTGGGCCGAAATCACACCCGAAATGATCTAAGTTTCGCGCCATTTGATGCCGCTGTTAGCCGAAACGTTCGCTCGTTTGCACGAGCGGGAGCTGTATGATTGGAATTGTTCAATTTAGAGACAACGTCCAAGAACTCGAGTATTAAAGGGGAGCGGATGGCGCACTCATCCGGATTTGAGTATGATTCCCCAGCGTGTCTCAATAATCGATCAAACAGCTACAGTCCTGCGGGAGCGTTTGGATTGCGGAGAATGGCATTCGAGTTTGCCGGGTGAGATTCAGTTGGCGTCCGAGTTGCAGGTGGGTCGTAACACGGTACGCTCGGCCTTGGCCATTCTAGAAAGTGAAGGAAGACTGAGTCGAAGGAATGGTCGGCGCCGAGCGATCAACGGCCAGCCATCGAAGACTGGCTCGAACAAACGCCGAGTGATCTTATTGCTATCGCGTCCGGTGGGAGAATTCACCCCCTCAACGATCTTATGGATCGCAGAGACACAGAACCGACTGGAGAGCATTGGCTGGCAATTTCAATTGAGCATTGAACCCGCTGCCTATCGCAATCGTCCTTCCGCTTGCCTCAACTTCTTGACGGCTGGGGCACCGGGAGCGGTATGGATTCTGCATCGATCGACAGTGGCCATGCAGCGTTGGTTTCAGGACCAGGGGTTAAGAGCGGTGCTGGCCGGATCGCGGCACATCGGTATCACTTTGCCGCAGGTCGATTCTGATTTGAGGGCCGTTTCACGGCATGCTGCAGGACAATTCGTCGCATATGGTCACCGCAACTTGGCCATTTTGCGTCCAGATGACGCCTTTGCTGGGGATTCTGAGAGTGTGGCCGGATTCCAGGAAGGGGCCCGCGGAGCCCTAGTACGCGACATCCAATTCCCGAACGAGCCTCGGGGAGTCATTCGCGCAGTGGGCCAACTCCTGCAGTCTTCGAAGCCGCCCACCGGGCTTTACATTCTGCATCCGGAGCATTGTGTT
This sequence comes from Verrucomicrobiaceae bacterium, assembly GCA_027487315.1. Classification (GTDB taxonomy): domain Bacteria; phylum Verrucomicrobiota; class Verrucomicrobiia; order Verrucomicrobiales; family Verrucomicrobiaceae; genus JAGRPD01. The sequence goes on from JAIYDW010000131.1 coordinate 9,421, forward strand.
ACTGCGATTAGCTATTTATTGTGCCAGGGGATAGCGCTGCCTGGACGGCTATCAGTGATCTGCCGAGATGATGAGCCCTACCTTGCGCTGCTCACCCCGGAGCCAACACGTTATCGACGCAATCCACAAGCCATGGCAAGCAAACTCGCTTCATTGGTGGCAAGACCTACCTTTTCGGGCAAGTCGATTCGGATCATGCCCATCAGTGTGCCGGGAGAGACGCTAAGTCGTAAGTGAGGCAGCTTGGGCGTGCGGCATTCGCATTTTAGCCTTTTGCTAGCATACCTAACGCAATCCGTTTTCACGAAGCCTGTCCTTCTTGCTCTTGCGTCGTCCCTTGATGCCGCCTGTCCCTGAGGTTCCCGGGACTTGATTTTGGGGCTCGAAACCTGAAATTTGCTCGCGGAGCAGGGCAAGTTGGTTACGCTTTTCAATCAAACAAAAATGCGCATTGGACTCGGACGAAATGAAGCTGACCGCAACCCCGGTCTTTCCGGCACGACCTGTCCGACCAATCCGATGAATGTAGTCTACCGCTGATCGAGGCAGATCGTAGTTCACAACCACTGGTAACTCGATGATGTCCAATCCCCGACTGGCAAGATCGGTCGCGACGAGCACATGGATTTGCGAAGCCTTAAACGAGGTCAAGGCCATGCTTCGAGCGCCTTGACTGAGTTCGCCATGGAATGCCAAGGCACTAATACCATGCCGCCGAAGTTTATCCGCGACATGTTCGGCAGAGTATTGCTTGGCGACAAACACTAACACCCGATTCCACCCTTCGGATTTGATCAGATACCGTAACAAAGGGGTGCGCTGCGACTCGTCTACCTCAATGGCCCGTTGCACGGTGACTGGAATCGCATTTGGCGAATCTTTGACCTCAACTCGAGTAGGATTGCGCAGAAACTTACTTGCTAGGGATTGGAGGGCATCAGGGAATGTTGCGGAAAACAGTAGATTCTGTCTAACCTTTGGAAGTAGCGAAAGTATTCGCCCCAGTTCGTCTGCGAAGCCCAGATCGAGCATTCGATCGGCTTCATCTAATACGAAACAAGTGACACTCGATAATTGAAGCGCATTGTGGTCGACCAAGTCCAACAAGCGGCCGGGCGTTGCGATGACCAAGTCCGCGCCACCGCGCAGCGCCATCATTTGAGGATTAATCGAGACTCCGCCAACGGCGGATACGACTTTCATTCGCCTCGGTAGATAAAGCGCGCAGCTCTTAACCGTTGCGGCCACTTGAGCTGCCAATTCGCGAGTGGGCACGAGGATCAAAGTTTGAATGGGGAGTGGATCTTGCCTGGCGTTAGCGAGCCAGTGCTGAAGCAACGGGAGCACGAATGCGATGGTTTTACCCGAACCCGTCTGTGCCGTGGCCAGCACGTCGCAACCTTGAAGAATGAGCGGGATGGCTGTAGTCTGTATCGGGGTGGGTTTGTCGAACTGGCTGACCGCTCCGATCAGAGGCGAGGTCACTCCAAGGGAGGTAAAAGACATGTCTCCTTATAGTCACTAACCACTCGGTGGCAAGAAGCCGAAATGCGAAGAATGAAATCGGTTTCCCTGTTTGGGAGACAACCCCAAGGAACTGAGCCTTCGAAGGCCAAAGTCTTCCTTGTTCATAACCTGTTCTCGAATAGAACAGCAAAATCCATGGCGTAATCGCCAACAAATTGACGTTTTAAGCGGTGACACTATGATAAAACACCGCATACAAGGACTTGTCGCCGCAACCCATACACCGTTTCATCAGGACGGCACACTCCGACTCGACATCGTCGAAGAACAGGCGGCTCACCTGCACAAAAGCGGGGTGAGCCACGCTTTCATTGGAGGCACCACGGGGGAGAGTAGTTCGTTGACGCTCCAGGAGCGCACCGCACTGGCAGTGCGCTGGTTTGAAGTCACCCAAGGAGCAGAGCTGAAGGTCATCGTACACGTAGGGTCGAACTGCCTCGCTGATTCGCGCCATCTCGCCGCGCAAGCTCAGGAACTCGGTGCTGTAGCTGTGAGTGCGCTGGCTCCGTCGTACTTTAAGCCGGGCAATGTCGCCACGCTCGTCGAAAGCATGTCAGAGATTGCCTCTGCCGCGCCTGAGTTGCCATTCTACTATTACGAGATCCCAACCATGACCGGATTGACGCTGTTGCCGTCCGAGTTTCTAGCACAAGCGGCGGATCGCATTCCGAACCTCGCCGGCATCAAGTTCACCAGCAGCAACCTCATGGAATATCAGCTCTGCCGTGATTCGCATAATGGCCGATTCGATATCCCGTTCGGTTTTGATGAGATGATGCTCGGGGCGCTCGCCTTCGGCGCCACAGGTGCCGTGGGCAGCTCCTTCAACTTCGCCGCACCGATCTACAACCGCCTCATCGCGGCCTTCCATTGCGGTGACCTCATCTCAGCACGGGAGGAGCAGATGCGCTCCGTCCGAACCATTCAAAAGCTCGCCGCGCGCGGTTATATGGGAGCTGCCAAAGCGACGATGAAGATGCTCGGTGTCGATGTCGGCCCTGCGCGTCTGCCTTGTGGAAGTCTGAATGAAGCTCAAACTCAAGCGCTGCGCTCCGACCTGGAGCAGATGGGCTTTTTTGAATGGGTCAAACCTTAGTTTTTTGCTGTCATGCTCACTCACTCCGACCTTCTTCAGCTCAAGCGCTGGAATACGCCCACGATTTACAATGGCTGGGAACAAATCACCAAGCGAGATCCCGCTGCTGATGGTTTCAACCTCGAAGAAACCCGAGACTTCATGCCACAGATGGGGCCGATGGTGGGTTATGCTATCTCGGTCGTGATCGAACCGAGTAACCCGGCGCATCGCGAGGCCAATGAGAATGCTTGGAACGACTATCGCCGATATGTCGCCAGCATTTCTGGACCCAAGATTGTCTGCGTTCAGGATCTGGACAAGCCACGCACGATTGGTTCTTTTTGGGGCGAGGTGAATAGCAACATGCATCGCGCTCTCGGTTGTGTCGGCACCGTCGTGGATGGTGCGATTCGTGATGTCGATGAAATGACGAACGCGGGATTCAAGGCGCTCGCTCGCCGCCTCTGTGTCGGTCATGCGCATGTGCATCCGGTGCGATGGAACTGCGAGGTCGAGGTTTTTGGCCGCAAGGTGATCCCTGGCGATCTCATCCATGCCGATAAGCATGGTTTCATCGTGATCGAACCAGAAGCTCAGCCGCGCATTCTGGAAGCCGCGCGCTTTATGGATGCCAACGAATGCCAGACCGTCGTCCCCGCCGCCCGTGACAGCGCAGGATTGGGCACGGATCAAATCCTCGCCAACCTCGCCGAAGCAGGAACTCAATTCGGCAAAAATGCCAAAGCGAAGTTTCAACGCCAAGGAGAATGGTAACCATGAACTACATTGCCGCCCTCATCATTGCCCTCATCGGTGTCATCCATGCCGCCGAGCCTTTTATCGAAAAACAGGACCTCTTTATCGTGGGTGACAATCCAGCTTACAGTCTCTATCACATCCCGGGTGTCGTCGTGACGGCCAAAGGTACGGTGCTGACCTGGTGCGAGGCGCGCAAGCGTGCCGCTGGCGTCAGCGATTGGGATGACATCCGCATTCTGCTCCGGCGCAGCACCGACGATGGCAAAACGTGGAGCGTAGCGAGGAGCATCGCCGATGTCCCAGGGCCGAAGACAAAGAACCCCTTGGCCCTGAAGATGAAGAACGTCGATCCCAATGACGTGACCTACAACAATCCCGTCCTCATCGCTGACAAGGACGGCACGGTTCACATGCTTTTCTGCCTCGAATACATGCGCGTCTTTTATCAGCGCAGCGATGACGATGGTCTTACATTCAGCACACCCATCGAAATCACAAGTGCGTTCGATGCCTTCAAGAAGGACTATGATTGGAAGGTGCTCGCCACCGGGCCGAATCACAGCATCCAGCTCAAAACAGGCCGACTCGTCGTTCCCGTTTGGCTTTCCACCGGCACCGGTGGCAACGCGCATCGTCCCAGCGTCACCGCCACCATCTATAGCGACGACTCAGGCAAGTCATGGCACGCAGGTGACATCGCCGTTCCATGCACCGAGGAGTGGATTAACCCGAACGAAACCGTCGCCATTGAACTCAACGATGGCCGTGTCATGCTCAACGTGCGCAGCGAATCCAAAGCCCATCGACGCCTCGTTACCACTAGTCTCGATGGCGCGACGAACTGGAGCACGCCAAAGTTTGCCGATGCCCTTCTCGAACCCATCTGCATGGGCGGCATCGTGCGCTACCAACACGAAGGCCAAGGTTTGATGCTCTTCTCCAACCCCCACAACTTGGATGTCACTAAAGGCAAACCCGAGCCCGGCAAAAGCCGGGCCCGCAAGAACGTCAGCGTCAAATTGAGCCACGATGAGGCGCAAACCTGGCCCATCAACAAACTCATTGAAGACGGTCCCAGCATGTATTCCGATCTCGCCGTTACTCATAGCGGTACCATCCTCTGCTTCTACGGCCGCAGCGGCGACAGCAAAGGCGTCGCAGCTTTTGCGGGTGGTCGACTCACCCTCGCACGGTTCAACCTCGACTGGCTCACAAAGCGATGAATGGCTTCTCACTGTCCCCCATGAAAACGATCCTTTTCACACTCCTTCTTTCGGCACTGCAACTGGTCGCTGACGAGCCCTTCCTCGAGAAATCCGAGGTCTTCCCACCCGAACTGAATGGAATCGCCCGATATCGGATCCCTGGCGTTGTTGTGACGCCAAAGGGCACCGTGTTAGCCTATGCCGAGGCGCGGAAAAACGGAAGCTCCGACTGGGGTGAGATCGAGATCCATTTACGTCGTTCGACGAACGGTGGAAAGACTTGGGAGGCAAGTAGCCAAATTGCGCATCACGGCGCTCGTTTGGAGGGAAACCCGCGAAAGGCTGAAGGCGGTGAGAAAGAGCAGACGGTGAACAACCCCGTCGCCATTATGGATCGCGAGACCGGTGCCATTGAGTTCCTCTACTGCATCAACTACGCTCGCTGTTACTCCATGCGCAGCACCGATGACGGAGTCACCTGGAGTGCGCCTGTGGACATCACGGCATCATTCGAGCCCTTCCGTGCAAAGTATGATTGGAAGGTAATCGCTACCGGACCAGGGCACGGCATACAGATCAGAAGTGGTCGTCTCGTCGTGCCAATCTGGCTTGCTTATGGCAAGGCAGGCGATCATGCGCCTTCTGCGGCTGGCACCATCTACAGCGATGATCACGGTAAGACCTGGCAGGCTGGCGATCTCTGCCTGCCGAACGAAGGCGACTTCGGCAATCCCAATGAAACCATGATTACCGAAGTCTCCAACGGCTGCGTGATGCTCGTTTCGCGCAGCGTGTCGAAGGCAAATCGCAAAATCGTCACGACCAGCCCTAATGGTGCCACAGACTGGACCACGCCCGTCTTCCATGACCAACTCTGGGAGCCCGTCTGCATGGCGAGCATCATCGCGCATCCCTCTAAGCCCGGCACGCTCATCTACTCCAATCCGCACACGCTCAAGCTCGACAAGGACGGTAAAGAAGTCCCCGGTGGTCGTGGCAAACGGGAAAACCTCTGCATCAAACTCAGCCACGACGACGGCAAGACTTGGCCCATCAATAAGGTCATCGACCCTGGCAAGGCGGCCTACTCCGACCTCGCCGTCCTGCCAGACGGCACAGTGCTCTGCCTTTACGAAGCCGACACCAGCATCGTCTGTGCCCGCTTCAACCTTGAATGGATCACAACACCATGAGCTTTTTGCACGGCAAGAGAGGGGAGAGATGCAAGAGATTGAGTTCAATCTTCCTTGCTCTATTAGCTCTTCTTTTGATCAGCAGACTCAACGCTGCTGACGGCTTGCTGCTCGATCTCATCGTGCCACCTGGAGAGAAAGATCGTTTTCAGCATGCGGAGTTCTCCTGCTGGATCGCGGATGCTTCGAAGCCAGTTAAGGCGGTCATCATTCATCAGCACGGCTGCACCAATGCCTCGCCGGACAAACATCCACCGATTACAGGCGATTGGCACTGGCGGGCGGTGGCGCGAAAGCACGACGCTGCGCTGCTGGTGCCGATGTATCATGTGGCGAAGAACTGCGATGAGTGGAACGACCCCGATAGCGGCTCGGAACGGGTGCTTTTCACGGCACTGGAGAACTTTTCGAACCGCTTCGGTCGCACGGAGTTGAAGGATGCGCCATGGGTTCTCTGGGGACACTCCGGAGGTTCAAGCTGGTCTGCGCAGATGATCTACGTCATCCGGAGCACGTGTTGGCAGCCTCGTTTCGCGGCGGATGCCACAAGCAGTTCGGCGATCCAAAATTTCGCAGCAAGTTCGGCCTGATTGCCCGCGATCTGCCACTGCTGTTCGTTTGGGGAAAACGAGAGTCCACGCCACCATCGAGCCATTTCGTTTCGTGGGGGCCGATGAATACGATGTATCGCGAATTGCGCGAGCAAGGCGGCAAAGTCTGCCGCGTCATTGATCCACGCTCCGAGCATGGCTGTGACGATTCTCGGCTGATGAGCATCAACTTCTTCGACGCCGTTCTTTCAGGCCAGGCCAGCGCCGAGCCGTCTATGGATGCCACCGTCCCGTGGCAGCCCAACGACTCCTTCGCCGCGCTGTGGAAGGAGTTTTCCGTGCATGGCACGCTGAAGACCCATTCTTCGCCTCTCCGCGCACCTTCGCTCACAGCCAAACGCGACGCGACTGGAGTTCATCTCGACTGGCGCGTCGTTCCGAACTTGGAAGGTGGCTTGCGAGCGCTCCGCTTTCATCGCGATGGCAAGTTGTGGCAAGAGATTGGCATTGATGAAGACGCCTTTCTCGCCACCAGCCGCGATTCGACACCTGAGGAACTGCGTACCCACAACCTTATGGATGAATCTAAAGAAGCGCATCGTTATACACTAACCTTCATCGACGCCGGCGGCAATGAATCGCCTCCTAGTGCAACCGTCCGCGTGCCTTAGCTTTGAATCATGAAAGCACTCTACACCTTCCTCGTCTTTAGCTCACTTGCGCGTGCTGAAATCATTCAGACAGATCTCTGCATCTACGGTGGCACCTCTGGAGGGGTTGTGGCAGCGGTGCAGGCGGCACGAATGGGCAGGAATGTCGTGATTGCGGAACCTGGAATGCATCTTGGCGGCATGACGAGCGGCGGTCTTAGTGCGGTGGACATCGGTGATCCGCGTTCTATCGGCGGCATTGCCCGGGAGTATTTCACTCAGTTGGCTGCCACAGTCGGCGTGACCCTCGCTTGGGATCAAGCATTCAAGGGTGATGGCGGCGGTGGCCCGGCCACCGGCGGAGCCTTTGCCATCGAACCGCACAAGGCGGAGCAGGTTTTTACCGATATGGCGAAGGAGGCAGGTGTGAAGGTGCATTTCGGAGCGCAGCTGGCTTCGGTCGAGAAGGACGGAGCACGCATCACTGAACTTGTCATGAAAAACGGCGACATCTTTCGCGCAAAGGTCTTCATCGATACGACCTACGAGGGCGATCTGATGGCGAAGGCAGGCGTAAGCTACACGCTTATGCGCGAGGGCAACGCTAAGTATGGTGAGACGCTAAATGGCATTCACTACACTGAGAAATATCTTCCGCGAACGAACCACCTCAAGCCAGGTTCGCATGGACGCGTGCCGGGAGGGCAGGGCGTTTGGGATCGAGATTTCCCGCTCGATCCGTATGTGGTGAAAGGCGATCCGAAGAGCGGACTGCTGCCGCTCATCAACGAAGGCGATCCAGGTAAACAGGGTGAGCCCGCGCCGGGTGTGCAGGCCTATTGCTTCCGGCTTTGCCTTTCCACGAATCCAGCAAATATGATCCCGATCACGGCCCCGTCGGATTACGATCCCAAGCGCTATGAGATTGTCGCCCGCTTCATTGAAGCCTGCCTCGCCATCGGCGATGACATGGATCTGCGTTGGTTCTCGAAGCACGATCCTCTTCCGAACGACAAGTGGGATTTTAATACGGCGACCTTCGGGGGCAATCTGCCCGGTGCGAGTCACGGATGGCCGGAGGCGAACTATACCGACCGCCAAAAAATCGCCAAAGAGCATGAGAATTACCATCGCGGCCTGCTGCACTTTCTCGCTACTGATCCACGCGTACCGGAAAAGGTGCGAAAGGACATGCAGCGCTTTGGTTTGCCGAAGGACGAGTTCACCGACAACGGCGGCTGGCCACACCAAATTTATGTGCGCCAGGCACGGCGCATGGTCAGTGACTTTGTGATGACCGAAAATCACACTTTTGGCCGACAGCCGGTGGCGAAATCTGTCGGCCTCGGCAGTTATGGTACCGACGTGCATGAGATTCGCCGCATCGTGAAGGACGGCGTGGTCGCTCGCGAGGGCAAGGTGGCCTCTGGTCGTGATGGTGCGCCACCTTATGCTGTTGGTTACGATTCCATCGTGCCAAAGCGGAGCGAATGCGAGAATCTATTCGTCACCTTCGCCCTGAGCAGCAGCCACATCGCCTTTGCCAGCATCCGCATGGAGCCGGTCTTTATGGTTACAAGCCAAAGTGCTGCCGCTGCTGCTGTGTTCGCTATGGATAACAATCAAGCAGTCCAGGACTTGGACTATGAGACTCTCAAAACCCATCTACTCAAGCACAAACAAATGCTCGAATGGCCACCCCAATAGATTCGATTGGCAATCGAATCTGAAATCCAACTTTATCCATGCAACCTCGCATTTTCCCGCCCTTTGTGTTGTTCTGTGTGGTTGGTGGATATCTTCAGGCTGCACCGTTTCCAGTTGTCGACCTTTCACAAGACACCGCACGCCAAGTCATTATCTCACAAGGCACCGAGAGGGTCTATCAAGGTCATCCGACCACGCTACTGCTGCCGGATGGCAAAACGATGTTCTGCGTGTGGACGCATGGGCATGGTGGCACGGCGGGGCCGATGAAGAGAAGCGATGATGGCGGTAAGACGTGGAGCGAGGAACTGCCGGTGCCGGAGAACTGGTGGAAAGTCAAGAACTGCCCCGCCATTTATCGCCTCACCGACCCTATAGGGGTGTCGCGACTCATCGTGTACGCTGGTCAGGGGCCGGATGGCATGATGCAACAGGCAGTCTCCAGCGATGAAGGCAAAACGTGGTCGCCGATGCAAAGCAACGGCCTCGTATGCGTCATGCCCTTCTGCACGATCATGCCGGTGGAGGGTGGAAAGAAGCTCATCGGCCTTACCAACATCCGTCGCCCAGGCGAGACGAAGGATAGGCTCTCCAACGTCGTCACTCAGAGCGAATCGACCGACGGAGGCCTGACGTGGAGTTCGTGGCGTGTGCTCGTTGATCTTGGCGATTTGAAGCCCTGCGAGCCGGAGGTCCTGCGTTCGCCGGATGGGAGGCAACTGCTCTGCCTCATCCGCGAAAACATTCGCAGCCAGCCCGCGCACTTCATCACGAGCGATGACGAGGGCAAGACTTGGTCTGTAGTGAAGGCGCTGCCGCCGGGGCTGTATGGCGACCGGCACAAGCACGTTTATCTGCCTGATGGTAGGCTCGTCATCGCCTTTCGCGACATGGGCGAGGACAGCCCCACGCGCACTCATTTCGTAGCATGGGTCGGTCGTTACGATGACATCGTCAGTGGCAAGGATGGCGAGTACAAAATCAAGCTGATGCACAGCCACAAAGGCAGCGATTGCGGTTATCCGGGCCTTGAACTGTTGCCGGACGGCACCATCGTTGCGACGACTTACATCAAGTATCGCCCCGGTGTGGAGCAGAACTCGGTGGTGAGCACGCGCTTCACGATCACGGAGACGGACAAGGCGGAAAAGACGAGCAACGCGACAGCTGAACGCAAAACAGCGGGCATCGTGCTCGATGACGAAGCAGCGGAATTCACCGGCGCATGGAAGATGAGCGATAAACACACCCCGCTCGTTGGTTCGTCGTATCGTCATGATGATCGCGCGAAGAAATCGGATGTGCTGGCGAAATTCACGCCTGAGATCCCGGCAGATGGCAAATACGAGGTGCGGTTGCTTTATATTCATGCCTCGAATCGTGCGCACAAGGCACAGATCACGATTCGCAGTGCCGATGGCGATGAAGTGATCATGCAGAACCAACGTGAAGCATGTCTTGAGGACGGTATCCCGCGTTCGCTCGGCGTGTTTGCCTTCGTGAAGGGTAAAACGGGCACCATCGAGATCTCCAATGTGGGCGCGGACGGCTATGTCGTCGTCGATGGCCTGCAAATCGTTCCGGAGGCCGAGGCTATCGTTGAGCGCAACACTCGCGCCGACGCTGGCTTTCCAGTGAAAAAGAGCGCCGCTCCTGTGCCGGTGAAGATTCCTCCACCTATGATGCTGAAGAGCGCCGCGAAAGCGCAGGACGTGGATGGAAAGTCCTATGATCTCGTCGTCATCGGCGGCACGCCGGGAGGCATCGCTTGCGCGGTGCGTGCGGCTCGTGAAGGCTTGAATGTTCTGCTTGTGAATCACACGCAGCACCTCGGCGGCTTTATCACGAGCGGTGCGGGCGGCTGGGAGGCTCCGTATGATGGCCCGCGCTCGCCGATCTACGGTGAGATGATTACCGGCGCCGCGAAATATTACGCGAAGACTTACGGAGAAAATTCGCCGCAGCACCTCGCCTCGATGCCGAGCAAGACCAGCCGAGCGCATATTGACCGTCCGAAAATTGAGCCGCGCATCGCGGAGTTGCTTTTCAATGAGATGGTCGAGAAGGAGAAGACGCTCACCGTCTTGCTCGGTCACATCGTCACCAAAGCAGAGCGTGAGGGCGCTTTGATCAAAAATGTAACGCTCAAGCCGATGCATGGGGACAGCGCTATCAACGTCATCGGCAAGGTCTTTGCCGATGGCATGTATGAAGGGGACCTCATGGCCGTTGCAGGCGTCAAAACCCAAATCGGACGCGAATCCCGTGCGCAATACGGTGAGAAGCACGCGGGTGTCATCTACACCCAAGAACGGCACAAAGAAACCGGCCAGCGAGGCTTCCCAAAAGCCGCCGACGAAGGCTCATTAAGTATCCGGTACAACAGCCACGCCACCGCCGAGATCGTGGAAGGACCCAACAGCGGGGAGGCCGATGGCAGTGTGATGGCCTACAACTACCGGCTCATCCTCACACGTGATCCAGGGAATAAGATCATGTTGTCAAAGCCTGCGAACTTCGATCCCGTCATCGCTAAGCAAGCCATCGGCGGAGGATTTGTGCCAAACCTGCCAAACGGCAAGGTCGCGTGGAATGGCGGCCGCCTCATCGGTCCTCAGAATGAGTATCCCTCTGCCGACTGGCCCCAGCGCGAGGCGATTTCCAAGGGCTACCTCGATGCCATGCTCATGCGCCTCTGGTGGATGCAAAACGACCCCGATGCACCGGAGCGCGAGCGCAAACAGTTCGAGAACTTCGGACTCGCTGCCGATGAGTTCCCCGACAACAACCACGCACCATATGAAATCTACGTTCGCGAAGCGCGGCGGCTCGTCGGGCGCTACGTCTTCAAAGAGCAGGACAACGTCATCGCCGAAGGTATCGCCCGCACACCGATCCACCCCGACAGCATCGCCATGACCGACTGGCCTGTCGATTCAGTCGCTTGCCTCCCGCGAAAAGCGCCTGGCGGCAACACGGACGGCATCCTCTTCCTCGGTGAAGAATCTCGTCCCGCGCAGGTGCCGTATCGAAGCATCCTCGCGAACGAGATCGAGAATCTTCTTGTCCCCGTTGCGATCAGCGCCTCGCACGTTGGCTGGGGCAGTATCCGACTTGAGCCCACTTGGATGCAGCTCGGTGAAAGTGCTGGCCACGCCGCCGCGCTGGCTGTAAAAGAAAAAATAACGCCTTCAAACCTCGATCCCGACCTTTTGATCCGAAAACTGGCAGCCAGCCGCCTGTTGATCAGTTTCTTCAATGATGTCGATATCAGCGCCGATGATCCCCATGTCTCCGCAGCGCAGTATTTTGGCACGAAGGGTTTCATTGCAAGCTACGATGCCAAACTTGGCGCACCTTTGACTCAAAAGTTGAGCCGTATCTGGTTGGAGGCTTTTAAAGAACTGCAAATCGCCGAATTTGATCCGATGGAGCTTGCCGCCAAGGTCCAGGCGGCAGATGAAGAAGGCGGCTCGATAATCGACCTCACACGAGGTGAAGCGTTGTTTGAGATGTGGAACCATCTGAAAGCCAAGTAAATCATGAAACAAGTCCTCATCTTCATCGCTTTTTCCATCATCCAGGCTCATGCCGCTGGCCCGGTGGATCCCGGAAAAGCCACTGCGCAGGCAACGGGTGGATTTGAAGTGCGGGTTCCCGCGCCTGGACCGGAAGTCATTGCTGACGAGGTTCTTCAGCAGGCGATTGATCAGGCGGCATCTGCAGGCGGTGGCGTGGTGCTGTTGGGTGCGGGGGACTTCAAACTTTCGCGCCATTCGGACGATGAAACCGTCGTGATCAAGAGCGGCGTGACGTTGCGTGGTCAGGGATATGCAACGCACCTTTATTTGGACCCGAAAACACCACCCAATGATCTGCGTTACTTCCCGGTGCGCATCGGCACGGCAGTGGTTCCGGCACATAATGTGGTCATTGAGCACCTGCGCTACACCGGCCATGACACGGCCATCGGCGGTGGCTCCATCATGGGCTTCAATGCACGTTTGGATGAGAAGGAATCGCTCCTATTGTCGTGCGACAACATAACTGTTCACCATTGCTGGATCTATGATGCCAAGCAGGCGGTGGGCTGCACCAAGCCGGCCACCGCCATGTATTTAGCCAAGCATGTCATCCCTGCCGAGGAGGCAAAGGCGGCGGCAGCCGATCAAGAAAAGACGCGCACCGGTTACTTCGACGCCGACCGCATGGCCACGCAGTTCAAAAACTGGCAGGTGCATCACAACTACATCGAGACCTGCGGCAACAAGGCGGTCGAATTGGCCGAGTGCAATGGCGGCCTCATTGCGGACAATCACATCGTCAATGTGGTGGACGGACCGCAAGTGATCTTTGGCAGCCGTAATGTGCAGATTCGCGACAACATCGTCCATTTTACCCGGACGGGCATCAACATCACCGAGGGCTCGCATCACATCCGCATCAGCGGCAATCTTGTGGAGCCGATGCCGGAGGTGTCCAAGAAGGCGGTGCTGCCATGCCTGATCTTCCGAACGGAGCCGCTGCCCTTGCACTCGACAATCAGCGATGTGGTGGTCACTGGGAATATCTTTCGCAACCAGCACACCCATGGCAGATGCACCGTCAGGTTCGTGACTCGCCCGGAAGCGCTTTCCTGCGTGTATGAGAGCATTGCTTTCTCGGGAAATGTCTTCGATGGGGATGTTCAGTTTTACGATGTTCGCACCTCAGGCAAGACGAGCATCCGGGACATCGTCTTTGCGGACAATATCTGCGAGGGGGCGCTGCTCTCCGAACCCATGGAGACGATGGCTTCAAGCCATATCGTGGTGCGTGGAAACATGCTGCGTCAGGCTGGGAACATGATGTTAAAGGCAAGTAACTGGATCTGGAACAGCAACACCCATGTCAACGGCACACTCGAAGTCGCCCCTGGTGCCAAGGCAAACATTATCCGCGAGAATGTGACCGCCGCTCCCGTCACTGACAAAGGCACGGACAATGTGCTGACCGGCAATGTCGTGATGAAGAAAATCCAGGTGCCATGAATTGCCCTCCGGTGCCAAAAACAGACGCATAAGCCTGAGTTGTGTCTTGCAGCTTGAGCCCTTTTTGTTTTCTCAAACGGCCGACAGCGCCTTCTCTCAAAAAGTGAGAAAAGCAACTCTTGGTGGACGACCTGATGACCCGCACCAAACTGCAGATCACACGTGTCGTGTATCCAGCCGGAAAGCTTGATTAGCCCGTTCTCACCGCCGTGGATGACGCCAAGCTTCAGCACCTCAAGAACAAGTTCGGGTTCACCAATAAGAGGGCAATCGTTCAGGGATCCGATTTCAGCTGAAATCCAGCTGCAGTCCGCGCGTTTCACTAACTTGTGATAACCACCACTGACCCGATGCCAAATAGATTCACTCTGCTCCTCGCCGCCATGCTGCTTGTGCCGCTGGCTGCACTTCATGCCGCTGACTTCCGTCCCGCCTCGGCGCTCTCGGATCACATGGTGCTTCAGCGGGAGAAGCCGATCGCAGTTTGGGGTTGGGCGGATGCCGGTGAGACGGTGACGGTTGCTTTTGCAGGTCAGTCAAAGTCGGCCACGGCGGGCGCGGATGGCAAGTGGTCGCTCAAGCTGGATGCGCTCGCTGCGAGTGCTGAATCTCGAACGCTCGTCGTCACAGGGAAGGATGGGCACAAGGTTGAAGTGGTGGATGTGCTGGTGGGTGAGGTGTGGCTCGGTTCCGGGCAGTCCAACATGGCGATGACTGTGGCGGGTTGTTACCTCTTCAATCTCGAGAAGACCGCTGCGACGTATCCGCTCATCCGCCACTACCGTGAAAGCTCCGGCCCGTCCGAGAAGCCGCAGGCTGAGGGCAGAGGCTCGTGGCAGCTTTGCACACCGGACAACGTCGGGGGGTTCTCGGCGGTGCTTTATTTCTTTGGTCGTGAGATTCATCGGGAAGTCGGCGTGCCTGTCGGCCTCATTAATACCTCTGTCGGTGGCACGCCCATCGAATCCTGGGTGGCTGCGGACGTGCAGTCGTCCGATCCTGAGACGAAAGCGAACTACGACACGCGGCTTGATGCCTTTTTGAAGTTCGATCCTGTGACGGCTCCCGCGTTGCACCAAAAGCAGCTCGCTATTTGGAAAGCCGCGTCGGAGAAGGCCAAAGTCAACGGCACGCCCTTTGTCGTTCCTGCGCCGAAGGACCCGCTCGCCATGCACAAGCTTAAAGGTGGCCCGGCGGGCCTCTACAATGGCAAGGTCGTCAATCTGGCGCCCTACACCCTGCGCGGCATGCTTTGGTATCAAGGGGAGGGCAATGCAGGAAAGCCGGAGCTTTATCACAAGCAACTCACGCAGCTCGTTACAAGCTGGCGGGTGCTGTGGCAGGAAGAGGTGCCCTTCGCCTGGGTGCAGCTGCCTAACTACACAGCGCCCGGTGAAAGCTGGCCGCGCGTGCGTGAATCCATGTTGAAAACCCTCGCTTTACCGAAGACCGGCATGGCCATCACGATCGACCTCGGCGACGCGAAGGACATTCACCCGAAGAACAAGCAAGATGTTGGCAAGCGCCTTTCTTACTGGGCGCTAGGCACGGTCTATGGCAAAAAGGTTGCCGCGACCAGTGGTCCGCTGCCTGCTGGTGCGACGAATCTTGGCAATGCCATCACCGTGAGCTTCAAGCACACTGAGGGTGGCTTGAAGTCCATCAATGGCGGCCCGCTCACGGGTTTTCAGATTGCCGCCGCTGATCAACGGTGGAAGCCTGCTGAAGCTAAGATCGTCGGCGAGACGGTTGTTGTGACCAGCTCCGAAGTTGCGCAGCCCGTGGCGGTGCGCTATGCCTGGAAAGACTTGCCCGACTGCAGCCTTGCCAATGGCGCCGGATTGCCTGCGTCGCCTTTCCGAACGGATGACTGGCCGGTGCCCGTGGTGAAGAAGTGAGTCTGAAGCGCCCTTGGAATCACTGTGCTAGATCGCTATGGAATTAGACGCAGGTTTTGCCGAAAAGCACCCGCGCCCTGGCCGTACGATCATTCGTTTTGATAAAGCCTCCGATCAAATGAAGCGCATTTTGCTATTCCTCACGGTCTTGCTGCTCACCTCGCTGGCCGCGTTGCACGCCGCCGAACCCTACCCAACTCCTGTCGCGCTCTGGAAGGACTACGACCCCAATCAGGGCGACTTCAAAGAGGAGATCGTGAAGGTGGAAACAAAAGACGGCATCTTCAACCGGGACGCCTACATCAGCGCGTATGTGCTCGGTGAGGAGGTTCGTGTTTACTGCCGCTACCGGGTGAAGACCGGTGCGACGAAAGCTCCGGGCCTGATGGTGGTGCATGGTTGGATGGGCGCTCCGGAGCCGGACAAGAGGTATGTCGAGGACGGCTGGGCGGTGATGGCGCATGACTACTGTGGCAAGACGGGAAGCCGGCCTCATTTCACGAAGTATCCGGAGAAGCTGCGGCATGGGAACATGGATCGAACGGTGGCAGGACCGGCGCGGGCGAAGGACCTGGATGGAAAGGAAATCACCGATCCGAAGCAGACCTCCGACTATGTGTGGTATGCCATCCAGCGGCGGGTGCTGAGCTATCTCGAGCAGCAGAAGGAAGTGGATCGCACGCGGCTCGGGGCGACGGGCTATTCGTATGGCGGCACGCTGATGTGGAATCTCGCCACCGATCCGCGGGTGAAGGCCGTCGCGGCTTACTTCGGCATCGGCTACAACGACTACTACCGCGACAAGCAGGTCTGGCTTTACAACGTGCCTTACGTCGAGCCGCCGAAGTCGCCGGGCGAGGAGATCATCCTGGCTTCCATCGCGCCTGAGACCCATGTGCCCTTCATCACGGCGGCGACCTTGTTTTTGAATGGCTCAAACGATCATCATGGCGGGCATGAACGCGGCCTGGAGAGCTTCAAGAAGTTTCCGAAGGGCGTGTCGTGGTCGTTTGCGATTCAAGCACGCGGACATCACGACACCGAGAAGATCGGCCACAACACGAAGTTTTGGTTGGAGAAGCATGTGCTCGGCAAAGACGTGGTCTGGCCGGAGCATGCGAAGTCGGAGATCCGTCTGGATGCCGACGGCGTGCCGGAACTCGTCATCACGCCGGCCTCACCCAATGCCGTGCTCAAGGTGGAGATGTTTTACGCGCTCAAGAACCCATGCAGCTACGCCCGTTCCTGGCGCGACACTCCTAGCGTGCAGCAGGGCCAGCAGTGGGTGGCCAAGATGCCGGTCCTGAATGTGGACGACTATGTCTTCGGTTACGCCAACATCACTTACGACACGACGATCGTGCGCTCGACCGACTTCAACGCAGCGATCCCTGCCAAGCTCGGCAAGGCACGGGCCACCGACAAGCCATCGAGCGATCTTTCCGACAGCGGTTACAGCGCCTGGAGCAACATCGCCGAACTCGAAGGTCCCCAAGGCATCAAGGGATTTCGTCCCACGAACAGCGGTCGCGGCTCCGGCACCGAGCAACTGCACGATCCCAAATGGCAAGCCCCGGCCAACTCGCGGCTGAGCTTCAAGTTCTACTGCACCGAGCCGCAGACTGTGGTCCTCACCGCCGCGGATCACAACGCGGTCGAGCTTGAGATCACCGCCTCCGACCACTGGCAAGAGATGACCATCTCCCACGAGCGCCTCAGCAACCGCTTCAACCAGAAGCCGATGTCCAACTGGTCCAGCGTGGGCAAAATTCACTTTCTGCCCAAACAAGGCTCAGATTTGACCAAGGTAATTTTTGCCGATTTCAAGTGGGTGCCCTGAGCCCACACGAGTGAGGACATTCGATCCATGAAAACCATTCTCTGGGTTGAGAGGATTCGACAAGCGCATTCAAAAATGTAATCTTAGCCCCCTATGTCCAAGCCTAGCCGTCGTCGACTTCTTCAACTTGCTGCTTTGGCTCCGTTCGGGGCCGTGAGAGCACATGCTGCCTATTTGCCGAACCCGAGTACGGGCAAAGCACGCTTCACGTCGACGCTGAATGCGTATTCGTTTCTTGAGCAGCTCAATGCCAATATCGCCGATCCCAAGATGGGCATCGACCTCTTTGGCGTGTGCGATTTCTGCGTGAAGCATGACATCGAGGCCGTGGATCTCACCGGCTACTTCTTCCCCGGCTACCCGAACGCACCGTCGGACGATTACATCGCCCGAATCAAGCGCTACACCCATGATCGCGGCATCACGATCAGCGGCACGGGGGTGAAAAACGACTTCGCCACGGCGGACAAGGCCGTGCGTGCCGAGGGCGTGGCTTTGACAAAGCTCTGGATCGAGGTGGCAGCGCGGCTCGGTGCGCCGGTGGTGCGTGTGTTTGCCGGTCCGCAGCAAAAGAATCCGAAGGACTGGCAGGGCGCCGCTGGTGGTGCCTCACGTGCCGAGGTGGAGAAGTGGATGGCCGAGGCGCTGCGCGAGTGCGCGGAGCATGGCGAGAAGTTCGGGGTCATCATCGCCGTTCAAAATCATGGCGACTTCCTCAGCACTGGCCCGGAGCACGTCAGCCTGTTGAAGCGGGTCGATCACGCCTGGTGCGGAGCGCTTGTGGACACTGGCAAGTATTTCACCGACGACCCGTATGCTGACATCGCGATGATGGTGCCGCACGCGGTGAACTGGCAGATCAAGGAAACGCTCGGAAGCAGCCTCAAAACACCGCCCGCCGACTTCAAGAAGCTCGCGAAGCTCATCCACGACGGCGGCTATCGCGGCTTCGTGCCCATCGAAACGCTCGCCATGGGCCGCAAGGACTACGATCCCGCCGCCGAAGTTGTGAAAGTGCTCGCGGCGATGCGTGCGGCGATCGCGGAATTGAAGTGACAGGCTGTTTGCGCATCCTTTCCCAACCATGAAACTCATCGTCTTGCTCTTTGCGGCTCTTGTTGGCCCGATCATTGCCGCGGAACCCATCCGCGTGCTCGTGTGGGACGAGCAGCAGCCGCAGCAAAAGGAGGGCTATGGTGAAAAGTTCCTCGGCGAGACCATTGCCGCGCATCTGGCGAAGCTGCCGGGGCTTTCGGTGAAAACGGCGAAGCTCGATGAGGCGGATCAAGGTCTTTCCGATGCTGCGCTGGATGCCACCGATGTGATCATCTTTTGGTGTCATCGCCGCGTGAAGGATCAGGACGATGCCCGCATGGAAGCCGTCGTGAAGCGTGTGATGGAGGGGAAAATCGGTTTCATCGGTTTGCACTCCACGCATTGGGGCAAGCCGTTTGTGCGGCTGATGCAGGAGCGGGCCAAGGCGGATGCGGTCAAGGCCTTGCCCGAAGCCGAACGTGCGACGGCGAAGTGGGAATTCCTGAATGAATCGCCGTATTACAAGGGCGTCGGTCGTGCAGCCCGCGTCACCCCCTTTGTCGAGAAGAGCGAAGGCAACGTGTGGAAGCTCACCCTGCCAGCGTGCGTCTTCCCCGTGTATCGCAATGACGGCATGCCCTCACATGTCACCACGCTGCTACCGCAGCATCCCATCGCCGCTGGTTTGCCCGCGAAGTGGGACATCCCGCGCACGGAGATGTATGGCGAGCCCTTCCACGTGCCTCCGCCCGACGAGGTCGTGTTCGAGGAAAAGTGGGACAAAGGCGAGCACTTCCGCAGCGGCTGCGTGTGGCAGGTGGGCAAGGGCCGCGTTTTCTACTTCCGTCCCGGGCACGAGACCTATGGCATCTTCAAGCAAGCCGAGACGCTGCGGGTGGTTGAAAATGCGGTGCGGTGGATGAGCCCACCCATCAAACCATGAATACCCGCCGCCAATTCATCACCACTGTTGCTGGAGCTGCTGCTGTCTCGTCGAAGGCCAGTGGGGCTGAGGAGCCCAAGCCCGAGATTCGTTACTCGATGAATCCCAAGCCGCCGAAGATCGGGCCGCACACGGGGACTTTGGATGTTTTTGTTCAGCAGCTGAAGCCGCGAGGTGAGCGGCCGCTTTCGTTTCTCAAAGACGAGCATGGGGATCTCGCGACCTGGAAGGCCAAAGCGCGGGCGAAGATGCTGGAGTTGTTTCACTACACGCCGGAGAAGTGCGAGCCGCAGGCGGAAGTGATTTCGCGGAAGGACTGCGGTGATTACATCCGCGAGGAAATCTGCTTCAACACGACGCCTGTGTTTCGCGTGCCGGGCACGGTTTTGATCCCGAAGGGCCTCACCAAGCCCGCGCCTGCGGTGGTGCTGCTGCATTCGCATGGGGCCTACTACATGTGGGGCCGCGAACGCGAATTGGAGGGCGATGACGTGCATCCCACGCTCATCGAGATGCGGGAATCCTACGGAAAGAAGGCTATCGGCACGGAAATGGTGCGGCGAGGTTATGTGGTGATCAGCATCGACATGTTTTTCTGGGGCGAGCGCCGCATGGTGCTGGAAGACGATCCCCTGGAGTGGAAGGAGCGGCCTGCGGGCATCAGCAGCGAGTCGGTGGTGAAGTTCAACCAGCGCAGCAATGCCAGCGAGCAGCTCATGGGTCGCACTTTGCTCAGCGCGGGCGTGACCTGGGCGGGCATCCTAGCGTGGGACGACCTCCGCACCGTGGACTACCTCGTGACGCGGCCCGAGGTGGACCCGCAGCGTCTCGGCTGCGTGGGCCACAGCGTCGGCGGACTGCGCACCGCCTACCTCGCGGCCCTGGATGATCGGATCAAAGCGGCGGTCGTGTGCGGCTGGATGTGCTCCTTTCCAAACCAGCTCGCCAAGCACATCCGCAGCACCATCGGCCACACCAAGATCATCCCGGGCATCTACCGCCTCATGGATCACCCCGACATCGCCTCCATCGCGATGCCCACGCCGCTCATGGTCATCAATGGCATCCAGGACTTCTTGTTCGAGCCTGATGGCGTCCGTGCCGCTCATGAGAAACTGGCGAAATGCTACGCCAAAGCCGGTGCGCCCGATCACTTCAAAGGCATCATCGAAGAGCGCCCACATGAGTTCAATGCCGAACGCCAGGCGGATGCTTGGGCGTGGTTTGATAAGTGGCTATGAATCGACAAAAGAATGGGGACAGAAGAATCGTCTTTTAATTGTTCCGCCACCATGCTCGTGCCTTTCATGAATTGGAGCGAACAGCACCTACCCCATGATCTCGTCCCTCACCCACATCTTGACCTTGGCCCTTCTTATCACTGGAAGCCTTCTGCGAGCCGAAATGCCGCCTGAGGTCGCCAAAGCGCTGCTGGAACAAAAAGCCGCCACCCCTTTGCAGCCGCCCGAAGTCGAGGTGGTGCGTGTCAAGACCAGCGAGGAACTGGAGCAGGCGATCCGGGCCATGAAATCGGGACAAACCATTCTGCTCGCTGCGGGAGAATACCGCATCACCCACGACCTCGTGCTGGGTGCCAATACACCGGAGCCGCTGCGCAACATCGCCTTCCGTGGCGAGACCGGAAAGCGCGAGGACGTCGTCATTCGTGGGCCGGGGCAGGAGAACACGGAGGGGAATCCACAGAGCTGCTTCCAGTTCAACAACGTGGATGGTGCGCTCGTCGCCGACATGTCCATCGGCGACTTCTTCCATCACCCCATCATGCTGCATGGCCGATTCGGCTGCCGGGCCGTGCGCATGCGCAATCTCCGACTCTTCGACGCCGGCCAGCAGTTTGTGAAAGGCACCAGCGGCGGATTGGGCCGCATCGGTGCGAAGGATTGCATCGTCGAGTACTGCCTCATCGAATACACCGACATCGGCCCCATCGCGAATCAGGGCTACACGCAAGGCGTGGACATCCATCGTGGCGACCGCAACATCGTCCGCGACTGCGTCTTTCGGAACATGCACGTGAAGCCGGGGCTGAGGTTCCAGCACGGGCCGGCCGTGCTCATGTGGAATGACTCGCGCGACTCCATCGTCGAGCGCTGCGTCTTTCTCGACTGCGACCGCGGTGTCCAATTCGGCGTGAATGAAAAACCCAAAGACGGCCCCAGTGACCACTCCGGCGGCGTCATTCGGAACAACTTCTTCTACACCTCACGCCGCATCACCAATGCCGACGCGCCGATTCTGGCCTGGAACTCACCCGGCACGAAGATTCTGCACAACACCATCCTCACCAATGGCACCTGTCCCAACGCCATCGAGTATCGCTTCGCCAACACCAAGGGCGTGATCATCGCCAACAACCTGGCCGACGCCAAGATCCTCTCCCGCAACGACGCTGAAGCGGAGGTGTATGGCAACTTCACCCACGCGACTCCCGCGATGTTTGCCAATCCCGCTGCTTGCGATCTGCATTTGAAATCGCCTGTCGCTGGCATCGTCGGCGCTGCGGAAAAGCTGCGCCCGCCTTTGACCGCCGCCGATTGCGCCGACGACTTCAACGGCCACCCACGTCGCAAAGATGCCGCCAGCGACATCGGCGCCGCAGAACATCGAAACACGCCCGCCGCGAAGGAGTAAGGGCATGAAGCGAATGCCTGGACACCTTTCCAACCGACCAACCCATCTCATCACTGCCCACCAGCGGCATTGATCAACCTTATGAAACTGCTTTTCACCCACGTTACGGCCATTCTTCCTGACCGCCTCATGGAGGAGGCTTGGGTGCTGTGTGAGAAGGGCAAGATCGTGTCGATCTCAACGAAGAAGCCGAAGGTGACTGCGGAGACGCAGATCGTGGATGGGCGAGGTGGGTATCTGTCGCCGGGTTTCATCGACATTCATGTGCATGGTGGCGATGGGGCGGACTTCATGGATGGGACGAGTGAGGCAGTGCGTGTGGCCTGTCGAGCGCATGCACGGCATGGCACGACGACGATCTTTCCGACGACCACCACGGGCTCGCCGGAGCAGATTCATGCGATGCTGGACGCGGCGAAGGCGGTGCAGACCGAGCGATGCGTTGAAAACGGGGCGCGAATTGCGGGCGTGCATCTTTACGGGCCGTTTTTTGCGGAGGACAAGGTGGGCTGCCATTCGGTGGAGGGTCGGAGAGAGCCGATGGCGGCGGAGTATCGGGCTTACTTTGAAAAAGGCATCGTGCGCATCGCCACCTGCGCGGCGGAGTTGCCGGGAGCGGGCGAGTTTTATCGGGAGGCGAAGAAACGCCGCTGTTTGATCACCTGCGGTCACTCGAACGCCAGTTGGCCGGAGATGGCGGCGGCGTTCAAGGCGGGAATGCGGCATGTGGACCACTTTTGGTGTGCGATGAGCAACGTGGCCTCGGTGCGTTCACGACTCGGCGTGCCGATGCGCGGGAGCATGCTCGAGTTTGTGCTGGGCACGGCGGAGATGAGCACGGAGGTGATCGCGGA
Organism: Verrucomicrobiaceae bacterium; assembly: GCA_027487315.1. Lineage (GTDB taxonomy): Bacteria > Verrucomicrobiota > Verrucomicrobiia > Verrucomicrobiales > Verrucomicrobiaceae > JAGRPD01. Next base: position 32,343 of record JAIYDW010000131.1, read on the forward strand.
TGGCTGCCACCTTGCGCCGGAGTTGCTGGAGTTCGCGTTTCGTCTCAAAGGACCGCGCAAGCTGTGCCTTGCGACGGATGCGAACCGGGCGCTGGATCTGCCGCCGGGAAACTATCGCTTTGGCGCAGCGGAGGACGGCTCATGGCTGGAGAGCGATGGCCGCGTGGGCTGGGCTCCGGGTCGCATGAACTTGGCCAGCAGCATTGTGGGGATGGATCACATGGTGAGGCAAATGAAACGGGACACCTCGGCGACGCTGCCGGAGGTTGTGCGCATGGCCAGCCTCACGCCCGCCGAACTGACGGGCATCGCGAAACAAACGGGCAGCCTCGAAGCAGGCAAAAACGCTGATGTGGTCCTGTTGAGCCGAAAACTTGATGTTCGCCGCGTCTTCATTGGCGGTAATGAGATGACGCTGTGACTTTTTCAGGTGAAGCCGCCCCCATTCAAATCGCTTAACGTCGAATGAAACCCTCCATCGTCTTTCTTACTGCCTTGCTGCTCAAACTCACCGTGGCGCTGCATGCCGAAGATGGTGGGCTTGCATGGATCGTTCAATACGAAAGCAAATCCCCGCCCGCATCGCCGTGGAAATCGATTGGCCAAGCAAACGCCAAGCTCGAAGGCGGCGCATTGCATTTGAGTGACGACTCCAAAGACGACATGGGTGCCTTTGAAGCCGAGTGGACGGGCGATCTCGATGGCAAGGAGATCATCGTGGAGGCGCGGGTGAAGCTGGTGAGCATGGTCGGGCATCGGGACTCGCCGACGGCGACGTGGCCGCAGCGGGATGGGGCACCGATTTGCATTCAGGTGAGCGATGGAAAGCATGAAGAGGGCATCTTGCTCACGCCAGCGCAGGACAAGCACCCCGAGGCCGCGAAAGGGTATGTGCGTACGCTGACGGATCGCTTTGCTCAGGCGGACACGCGGGATGCCTTTCACACCTATCGGCTCATCATTCGTGGCGAGGACATGGCAGTCGAGTTGGATGGCAAACGCATCATCGAAGGGCGCGATGCCTTTTGGCGACCCGCGACCTCACCGCGCAAGTTCATCCGCTTTGGCTCCACCTCGAAGCCGTTCACGGGCGAGGCGAAGTGGGAGTTTGTGCGGCTCGGTTTGCGGCCTGCGGTGAGTGCGGCCGTGGAGAAGTCGCCGCTGAAAATCACCGTCAGCGAGCCGTGGCCGCTCAACGTGGACAAAAAGAACACCGAATCGCGCCCCTACCTCTACGACATGGGCCAGGGCCTGCTTTTGACCAGCAATCCGCAAGGCAGCGATGCCTTGCTGGAGCCCTACATCGTTCGCCGCAGCACGGACGCTGGCAAAACGTGGCAGGCAGTGCCGGGCACCGAACAAAACAGCGATTCACCGCAGGAACTCGTGCGCCTCGCCGATGGGCGTATCCTCGGGCCATCGCGTTGGACACGCTTGCAGCCGGATGGCACGCTCAGGGGCAAGACCTCGCTCCTCGATGCCAAGGCGGAGAACCTCACCATGCACGACAGCACCATCACGCTGCCTGCCGAGTTCATGCCCGCAAAGACCGGTGAAGTGCTCCTCTTTGAGCGCCACATTTGGGCCGAGAAAGATGGCAGCATTACGGCTGTCGCGTGGAGCCGCACGAATCAACGCGATGCCGAGAGGCGCTTTGTCGTCACACGCCAGACGCATTTGCTGCGCAGCGCCGATCTCGGCAAAACTTGGACGCACCTCGCGCACGTCGGTCTCGGTGGCGAGCCCGCCGTTGTGCGGCTGAGCGACAGCGAATGGCTCGCGGTCACGCGGCCCGATGCGCACATGTCGAACCTCCTTCAGCATCGCTCGTTCGATGGCGGCAAGACGTGGAAGTTCGAGCGCACGCTGGAAGAAGGCAGCGTCATGCCTGACCTCGTGCTCATGAGCAACGGCGTGCTCGCGTGCAGCTATGGCCGCCCCGTTTCCAATCTCATGTTCAGCCTCGATGGCGGCCGCACCTGGCGTGATCACCGCATCATCTCCGACCGCGCCAATTTCAACTACACCGCCATCCGCGAGATCAGCCCAGGTCGCCTGCTTTACATGCACGACGGCCAGATTCCCGGGACTCTGGCGCGGATTAACTCGCTCTACATTGAGGTGGAGAAAGTGAAGCCTTGAGCAACCAAGCCTCTGCACCTCTCAAGCACCTCGAAATTCGGAATCCGGGTTCAGCCTTCTTCGGCGTAGGCTTTGCCGAGGGGGGTGAGGGTGCCGTTGTTGTCGAAGAGGGAGGAGGTGCCTAGGGCGGCGTTTTTGGGGGTGGTGCAGAACCAGGAGTAGCGATGCACGTGGCTGGCGCGCTCGAGTTTCGGGAGGGTGTCTTGGATGAAGCGGAGGACGTCTTTTTCGGTGTTTTTGTTTTTGCCGGTCTTGAGGGCGGTCCAGTCGGCGGGGCAGAATTCGGTGAGCCAGATGGGGCGGTCGTAGAGTTTGGCGATGCGGTCGAGGACGGAGAGGAGCTGAGTGCCGTTGGCGCCGCCGTACCAATGAACGGTGACGAAGTCGATGCGGTATTTCAGTTTGGCGGCCTGCTTCATGAAGCTGAGCATCCACTCGCCATCCGGTTGCGCGCCTGAGGGGCTGCCGAGGGGGAGGTTGAGGGCTTCGAGTTTGGGCCAGAGTGCGAGTGCTTGCTCGACGGTCATGTTGGCTTGCTCTTTTCGGTCGGGTTCGTTGAAGCCGAGGAGGGCGGAGGGTTTGGGATTGGTCTGGGCCTGGACTTCCTCGAGGGCTTTGGCAGCGGGATGGTTGGGGGCGTCGCGATGGATCATGGGCACCCAGTCGATGCCTTCGGGCACGGTGGCGGGGCGTTTGGCGGTCCAGCCGTAAACCCATTTGGCTTTGAGCTCGGTGACCATGCGGTCCCACTGCGGTGTCAAGGGGCCGATGGCGTAGCCTTTTTTCTGCCCGGCTTTGGGTGCGGTGAAGGTAGGTTGCTGGGCGAAGGCGGCGGGGGTGGCGGCGGCGGCGAAGGCGAGCGTGGACTGGAGGAAGTGGCGGCGGGTGGGTGGGGTGTGCATGACGTGCTGCGTGGAGGAGAGGAATGGGTCAAGTCTGGGATGAGACTTCATTCTGTCCGAAATTGGAAGGCGAAAAGATCGGCTTCTTGCAGGACGAAGCGGAGGTGGATGGGTTTGCCTGTGAGGTGATTGAGGGTCGGGTTGGATTTCCAGGTGACGATGCGATCGATGCTGTCGCCGACGATGGGTGGGCAATCGGTGAGGGTGAAACCTTCGATGGGGGAACCGGTGGCGTCTTGGATTTCGACGGTGATTGATCCTGCGGCGGAGGTGCTGAGGTTAAGGTGGAGTTGGGCGCCGGTGAAGGTCATGGGTGGGGTGATGAAGTGGCCTTTTTTGGAGGTGGCGTGGGCGGAGGCAAAGCCGTCGGTGCGGAGGGTGAGGCGGTGACCGCTGCGGGCGTGGTAGAGGGAGATCTCGTTGGGGGCGGTGGGAATGAGGTTGAGGGCGAGGTAGTTGGCGCGGCTTTGCCAGCGGTCGGCGTCGAGGCCGGGGCGGATGAAGGCATCTGTGAAGGGGCGGTCGTAGGTGTTGGAACCTGCGTGGGTGGTCATGAGCAGGATGTCGGTGGAGCCGAGCATGGAGTTGGTTTTTTCGGCGCCGAGGTGTCCGGCCATGTAGCGGGTGGGGGTGGCGATGTAGAGGTGGGGGGCGCGGAAGTAGGGGGCGGTTTGGCTGGTGTAGAGGTGTTCGCCGGGGAGGTTGGGATTCATGGCGACGGGGGGGCTCCAGGTGCGGTAGTCGGGGGAGGTGGTGCGGCTGATGGAGCGGAGTGTGCCTTTGGCGCCGGCTTCGGCGTGGGTTTGAGATGGGGCTTCGGGTTTAGCGGCGGGGTTGGGGCACCAGGTGCGGAAGTAGCAGACGTATTGGCCTTCGGCTTCCGACCAGAAGGAGACGTTTTGGGAGTCGAAGGCGTGGGACCATGAAGTGTCGTAGGGGATGACGTCCTCTTTGTCGCGGCGCTGCCAGTGGATGCCGTCGGCGGAGATGAAGGCGGCGAGGCCGGTGGCTTTGACTTTGCGGTCGTAGCCGGGATGGCCGGCGAGGGCTTTGAAGCGTTCTTTGGGGTCGACGTTGGGGTTTGTGTCGAGGAAGGGGGAGAAGTTGGTGCTGTAGGGCGGTTGATGGGCGAGGATGACGTTGTTTTCGCGGGTGCCGTTGACTTCGAAGAGGCCGAGTTTGGGGAAGGTCCACTCGTGGCCGTCGCGGCTTTCGGCGTAGCAGGTGATTTCGCCGGGATGACCGCTGTAGCCTTTGCCTTTGTAGGTGGGATCAACGCCGCGGTAGTAGGCGCGGTAGAGGGGGCAGTCTTTGATGACGGTGGCGTAGTGGCCGATGAGGGGGGACTTGGGTAGGGGCTGCTGGACGGGGGTGTGGAGGCGGTGCTCGATGGCGCTGGAGGAGGCGATGAGGCGGGGGTCGAGGAGGAGCTGCAGTTGGCTGCCGATGTTGAGGACGGTTTTCGGAGCGGGGGCGGGTTCTTTGGCGTGGGTGGGGCAGGCGAAGAGTGCGAGTGCGAGGAGCAGGCGCGAGAGGCTGAAGGGGGCGATTGGGTGATGGGGCATCGGCGTGGGGTTGAAGGGTTCAACGCGGATGCCGTGAGATCAACTCCAGGAACGCAGGTTGAGGGATGCGGGGTTGACGGTGACGTCCATGAAGTTCAATTGGAAGGGTCCGAAGAGGGTGGCGAGGGCGACATCGGCGGCGTCGCGGCCGTAGGCGACGACGATGCGGTTGCCTTGGGTGACGGACTGCATGGAGTCGAAGGCGTACCAGCGATTGCCGATGTAGGCTTCGAACCAGGCGTGCAGGTCCATGGGCTGGAGTTCGTGGAGGAAGCCGACGACCATGCGGGCGGGGACATCGAGCGCGCGGCAGAGGGCGATGCCGAGGTGGGCGTAGTCGCGGCAGACGCCCTGGAGATCTCTGGCGGTGTCGACGGCGGAGGTGGAGGTGTCACTGGAGCCGGGGGTGTAGGCGATGGAGCGGTGGATCCAGTCGTGGATTTTGGCGATGTCGTTGTAGGTGAACGAGGGCTGTCCGATGATGGAGTTGGCCAAGGAGGCGAGGACGTCGGATTGGCAATAGCGGCTGGGGAGAAGGTAGTGCAGGAGGTCGGTCGGGAGGTCCTGGATGGGCATGATGGGGGCGTGGAGATCCATTTCGACCTGGTCCTGGACCTCGACGCGGAATTGGACATCGATTTGGAAATCGCCCGGGGGCATGACGATGCGCTGGCAGGAGTTGCCGTAGACGTCGGTGAATTCGATAACGGGGACTTGAGGATGGATGTGGAATTGTTCCCGCATGACCCACTGGGCCCAGCCGCTGCGCGGGCGGAGCATGAAGATGGCGGGGACCTCCTGGAAGTTGTGGTATTCGATCCGGCAGGAGGCGTCTAGAATCATGGCTTACTTGGGAAGAGAGGGCATGAGACAGGAGGCATGGGGTCCACATCGTCGTCGGGAGTCAATGAGCAAGGGGAATCGCTCGGGCGAGTCGGGGATTAGAACGGGATTTCTTCGTCGAAGCTGTCTTCGAAGCCGGCGGTGAAGTCGTGGTCCGGGCGGATGACGCCGAGGAAGCAGAGGTCTTCGCGGGAGAGACGATAGGTTTCGTGGGTCTCGAGGTGATTGGCGAAGAAGTGGAGTTCGGTGACTTTGTTTTTGTGGAAGTCGATGAGGCGGGAGGTTTCGTCTTCGAGTTCGAAGCGTTCTTCGGTGGATTTGCGGCGGTCGGCGAGTTCCTGGGTGAGTTGCTCGATGCTGGACTGGTGCTGGAGGGCGTGCTGGAGGCAGAGCTCGCGCAACTCAGCGGCGGTGACGGAAGCTTGGAGTCCTTGGATCATGGCGTGGGGTGACGCGGGAGTTTAAGGGGTGGGGGTGGGTTTTCAAATGGATAAGCGGGGGGGAGGACGGGCGGCGGGGCCGCCGGAGATGGGAGATGGAAGATAGCAGATCGGGGAGGACGGGGAACGTTGAACTGAGGTACACCGCGGAGGTTGGATGGCCGCAGAGGAGGGGGATTACGGAGATCTTGGGAGTTGGGGTCTATTAACGGTAGAAAAAAGGGACCACGAATGGCACGAAGGACACGAAGGGGTGGGGGAGAGGGGGAGTGTGATGGTTAGCGGGTGACTTGTTGGGCGTGGATGGCGGTGCAGATGAGGCGGAGGGAGGCTTCGAGGTTGCCGTCGGCGGTTTTGAAGGCGTCGGCGTCGATGGTGAGGGGGGCGCCGAGGACGACGAGGGGGGCGCCGTATTGGGGGCACTGGATGGCTTGTTCGAGGGTGAGGCCGCCGACGGCTTGGACGGGGATTTTGACGGCGCGGACGACTTGGCGGAGCTGGTCGAGGGGGCTGGGCATGCGGTGGCCGGCGGCGGCGAGGCCACGGCGTTCGTCGTAGCCGATGTGGTGGATGATGTAGTCGCAGCCGAGGTCTTCGAGCCATTTGGCGCCGGCGACCATGTCCTCACAGACCATGTTGTCTCCCATGACCTGGCAGCCGAAGTCGGCGCCGGCTTTGACGACGCATTTGATGGTTTCGGCGTGGGCGCGGGCCATGACGACGACGTGGGTGGCGCCGGCTTTGGCCATCATTTCGGCTTCGAGGTAGCCGCCGTCCATGGTCTTCAAGTCGGCGACGATGGGGGTGGTGGGGAAGGCGTGGCGGAGGGCGCGGACGCCGTGGAGGCCTTCGGCGAGGATGAGGGGGGTGCCAGCCTCCAGCCAGTCGACGCCGGCGCGGAGGGCGAGGGCGGCGGTCTCGAGGGCTTCGTCGATGTTGGTGAGGTCGAGGGAGATTTGGACGATGGGTTTCATGGGTGGTTGAAGGGTTGAGGGGCGAAATGCTTGAATGCTTGCAGAGTAGGTGGAGCGGGGCAAGGTCGGGGCGTCAAAGATGATGCGAAATGCGACAGTGCTAAAGCCGAGGGAGCGTCCGCTGCGGAGCGCGGCGGAGATGCGGCGGTGGAAGAAGGTGCGAGAGCAGTGGGTGGGGGAGCTGGAGCCGACGGGGCTGTTTCACCGGCTGTTTGATCATGTGCCGGGGGTGTACTTCTTTGCGAAGAACCGGGAGGGGCATCTGATGTTTGCGAGTGCCGGGCTTTTGCAGCGCTATCAGATGGCGGATGAGTTTGAGATTCTGGGGCGGACGGATTTTGATTTGAATCCGGACATCATGGCGCAGGCCTATGTGGATGACGACAGGTCGCTTCTGGCGGGGGAGGTGGCGAAGGTGGAGCGGATCGAGCTGTGGTGGGATCGGCAGGGGATGCCGGACTGGTTTGTGGTGACGAAGCTGCCGGTGGTGGACAAGCGGGGTCGGGTGGCGGGGGTGATGGGGATGCTGCGGCGGCCGGATGCGGCGGAGCGGGCGCTGCCGGTGTTTCAGACGGTGGCGCGGGCGGTGGAGATCATTCGCCGGGAGTATGCGAAGCCGCTGCTGATTGGGGATCTGGCAGCGGCTTGTGGGGAGTCGGTCAGGCAGTTGCAGCGGCGGTTTCGGGATGCGTTTGGGAGTACGCCGCAGGAGTTTTTGATCAAGACGCGGATTCTGGAGGCGGCGCGTCTGCTGGAGGAGACGACGCTGTCGGTGGCGGAGATCAGTGCGCGCTGCGGGTTTGTGGATGCGAGCCGTTTCACGCAGCACTTCCGGCGGCGGACGGGGGTGACGCCGAAGGGGTATCGGGGGAGGGTGGATCAGTAATCAGTAATCAGTAATCAGTGGGCAGTAAGTGGTAAGTGGGGAGTGGGGAGTGGGGAGTGGGGAGTGGGGAGTGGGGGGATGTGCTGGGGTTAGTAGGGTCTGACTGGGATGACGGGGATGCCGCCGCTGACGGTGCAGATGGTGTAGACGGTTTGGCCGTTGATGTAGTAGGGGTAGTAGTAGCTGCCGCCGCAGTAGTAGAAGTTCACGCCGCGATAGGGGCGGACGACGTAGCCGCCGGGGAGGCCGTACATGTAGCGGTGGGGGTTGCGGGGATCGAAGGGGCCGCGGGGGTCGAAGGGGCCGCGAGGATCCAGGGGGCCGCGGGGGTCGAGGGCGCCACGGGGATCAAACACGCCGCGCGGGTTGCCGGGGCGATGGCGCGGGGCGGCTTCGGCTTGAGGGGTGAGGAGGGTGAGGGTGACGGCGGCTGCGATGAGCCGTGCGGTGGAACGAAGAATCGATGAGTTCATGAGTGTGGGAGGATGGGGTGGGTGTTTCAGCGGCTTTTGAGCATTTTGACCTTGGTGGAGTCGGCGGCGGGGCGCTTGGTGAAGAGGGTTTCGTCGACCTTGGGGTTGAGTTCCCATTTGGAGAGGCGGATGTCCCAGGTGGGCTGGCCTTTGAGGTCGGTGAAGGTGAGGGTGTAGCGGCGTGGGAGGCCATCTTTTTTGCTGACCCAGAGGTCTCCGGTCATGCCGTTTTGTTTGAAGTGCAGGTGATCACAGCGGGTGAAGCCGACCCATTCGGTGCCGATGACGGAGGCGGAGGTGACATCGCGGAAGAGTTGGCTGGAGACGTCGGCGGCGAGGAGTTCGGCGACGGGGGGGCGGAAGCCGAATTGGGCGTCGATCTGGTCAGCGAATTGCTCGATGGTGGCGGCTTTGAGGGGTTCGAGGGCGTGATGCTTGAGGGTGGGGTGCATGACGCAGACGATTTTGCCGTCGAAGGCGAGTTCGCGTGTTTCGTCGCCGGCGTTTTGGAGGACGTAGAAGTGATTGGGGCGTTTGAGGGTGATGGCGAGCGGGCCTTTTTCCAATTTGGATCCGACGCCGAGGGCGGGGTCGATGGTGTGTTTGGCGGTGAGGCGGAGGGTCTGGGCGGCCTGGAGTTTGGTGGCGACGGATTGGGCGAGGGCTTTGGCTGCGGGCTCAATTTCGGCTTGGACAGGGGACTGCAGCAGGAGGCCGGAGAGGGCGGCGGCGGCGAGGAGGTATCGAGGGGTGGAGGGCAGGGTTTTCATGGGAGGGGTGAGTTTGGTTTCGTCTAAGGCTTTTAGCCCAATACTGAAGAAAAAGTCAATGGGAAGTCCTTACTTTAGACCGATTCTCGAAGTGCTTGTCACCTTGCCCGGCGGCGGAGCAGCTTCTTTGGCGGCGTCAGCCGCTGGCCCGTTATCTCTTTGATAGCGGGCTGCGCGACTTCCTTGCCACTGAGTCCGCTGCGGTCGCCGGATCCAAATGACCATTCCTTTCGAGAAACGGTCTACTTGCCTTCGGCGGCCCATTTTTTCATGAGGGCGATGTTGGCTTCGACGATGGGGTCTTTCTTTTTGAGGTATTCGGCCATGTCGCTGTCGTATTGGGCGGGGGTTTCGGGAGCGGGGTCGCGGGTGGCGGTGAGTTTTGCGTCGAGGAGCTGGCGGTGTTTTTCGAGGGTGTCTTTGAAGGTGGGGTTGGTGGCGAGGTTGGTGACTTGGTGGGGGTCCTGGAGGGTGTCGTAGAGTTCTTCGGGGGCGCGGGTGGGGCTGAAGAGGAGGTCTTCAGAGACGGAGGGGAGGGTGCCTGCGGTGTGAGCGGCGCGCAGGGCGATGAGGATGGGTTTGGCGTCTTTGTAGGCGTTGGGCTGGAGGTGGGGGCGCTGGGGGTGGCCGTTGCGGATGTAGAGGAAGCGGTCGGTGCGGATGGAGCGGAGGTTTTCGGTGGTTTCGTCACAGCGGTCGCGTGCGGCGAAGACTTCGGTGCGGGGGGTGTAGTCTTTGGCGAAGAGGTTGCGGCCCTGGATGGCGGGGGGGATGGGCAGGTGGGCGGCGGCGAGGGAGGTGGGGGCCATGTCGATCTGCTCGATGAGGTCGTCGCGGACGGTGCCTTTGGCGATGCCTGGGCCGCGCACGATGAAGGGGACGTGGGTGCCTTCGTTGTAGAGGAATTGTTTGCCACGGGCGTGGGAGATGCCGTGGTCGGTCATGAAGATGATGAGGGTGTTTTCGAGCAGATTTTCTTTTTCGAGGCGGGCGATGACCTGGCCGACGTGATGGTCGGTGAGGCGGACGGCATCTAGGTAGTCGGCCCAGTCTTGGAGGAGGACGGGATCGCGGGGATAGTAGGGGGGGAGGGTGACTTTTTCGGGGTCGGTGGCGTTGCCGAAGGTGGCGATGACGCGTTGGCGGTAGGCGGCGCGTTTTTCCATGGGGCCTTCACGGAGTTTGCCGCCGTGGAGCTGGACCTGCATGAAGAAGGGTTTGTCACCGTGGTCGGCCCAGTCGGGGCTGTCGTAGATGGCGGGGTCCCATTCGAAGTTGTAGTCGGTCTTGCCGAGAGTGGCCTGGGTGGATTTGCCTTTTTTGTTTTTCCGTGAGGCGAGATCCTGGCCGGCGTGGTCTTTGCCGGGGAGACCGGAGCCGATGCAGGTGAAGTAGCCGGCTTTTTGGAAGAGGGCGGGGACGGGGGTGACGCCTTCGGGGAGGTGGATTTTCAGGTCGCCGCGACCGCTGCGGTGATGGTGCGCGCCGATGGTGGTTTGATAGAGGCCGGTGATGAGGGCGGAGCGGCAGGTGGAGCAGACGGGGGCGGTGACGTAGGCGCGGGTGAAGCGGGTGCCTTCGGCGGCGAGGCGGTCGATGTTCGGGGTGGCGATGGTGGTCTCTCCGTAGCAGGAGAAGTGGGGGGACATGTCATCGACGACGAACCAGAGGATGTTGGGGATTGCGGATTTCGGATTGGGGATTGCGGATTGGGTGTGGGCGCAAGGGGTGATCGCGAGGGTGAGGAGCAGGAGGAAGAGCAGGTGTTTCATGGGAGGGAGGGGGCGGAGGGCGAGGAGGAGGAGGAGGAGGGACGGTGGGCGGGGAAGTTAAATGCGTTCGTCTTGGCGTTCCGGGGCGTTCAAACGAAGCAAGCGAACGGTGGCTTGGCTTTTGCTGGTGAGAGGGATGATGAGGGGGCCATCTCGGCGGAAATGATGGAGCCAGATGTCTGTTCGAGGATTGAACAGGGGGGCGATTTTTCCGTCATCATCGAGACCGGCAATGTCGGTGCCCTTTGCTCGATTGCAGGTGGCGCAGGAGTAGGCGAGATTTTCCAAGGTGGAAGGGCCGCCATGTTTTTCACTGATGATGTGATCCACTTCGCAGCCGAAGAAGGTGTCGCTCTCGGCGATTTGGCAATACTCACAGCGGTAGGTTGCGCGTTCGGCGACTTGAAGCCTGAGTTTGCGATTTATCCATGACTCACCCATTTCGGCGAGCGCGTGTTTTGGCCATTCGGATCAGGTGTTCGAGGCGCATGTAGTCGTCTAGCTCACTGGTTTCTTCCGGAAGCAGGCCGTCGGCTTTTTCCTTTTGGATGAGCCAAGCGACACGCTCACGAGTTTCGTTATCCGCTGCGAAACGGATGAGATCCTCACGCAGAGCGCCAGTCGCTACGAAATCCACAATTTGGTCAAAGGCTTTGGTCATAACTGTTGGTGAGGATAACTTCGGGTGTCAGTTGAGTCGAGAGCGTTTTATCCGAAAAGCCTGGGGGAATGGTTGCGGTTATTTTAGGGGGATGGGTTTGGAGTTGAGGTGGTGGAGGGCGGTGGTGATGTCTTCTCCGACGAAGGCGGCGATGATGAGGGCTTGGGTGGGGAGGGCGGCGGGGACGTCGAAGGTGACTTCGGCGGTGGCGTTGCCTTGGATGTCGATGATTTTTCTTTCGATGCGGGTGTTGTCACGTTGTTTGAGAGTGACGTGGAGTTTTTGAGGGCCGAGGTCGTCGTGCAGGGTGTGGATGATGCGGACGGTGAGCGGGGTGCTGAGGGTGGCGGTGGCGGGGAGGTCGAGGGTGAGGTGATCGCCTTTTTTTGGTGGGATGGCGGCGGCTTTGGCTTTGCCCTTGGGTTTGGTTTTGTTTTTCTTGGGGGCTCCGCGTTCGGCGGCTGCACCGCGCACGGTTTTCATGAAGGCTTCGCGTGCGGCGGGGTCGTGGCGGTTGCGGAAGACGTTGAGGAGAGGGTCTTTGGTTTTGACCATCCAGGCTTCGAGGGCGGTGGTGAGTTTGGTTTGTTCGGCTTGGTGCTGGGGTTTGTGGATGAGGTTGGTGAGGGCGGCGTCGTCGTAGCGGTATTGGTAGAGTTCTTCGGGGACGCGGTGGTCGATGAGATCGAGGCGGGCGGCGATGTCGGGGCGTTCGGGGGCGAGGGCTTTCATGCGACGGTAGGTGACGGTGCCTTGGGTGGCGGTTTTCATGATGGTTTTGCCGTCGGACCAGGGGTTGAAGAGGTAGGCGAAGTCGCGGGTGATGATGGAGCGCATGGGTGAGCGGTCGCCGCCGGAGTTTTCGTTGTATTCGGTGATGACGTGGTCGCGGTCGGTTTGGGTTTCGCCTCGAAGGATGGGGGCGAAGGAGCGGCCGTCGAAGCCGGGGGGATGCGGGATTTCGACGATGTCGAGCAGGGTGGGGAGGAGATCGACAGCGGAGACGAGGTGTTGGTCATCGACGGCGCCGGGTTGGGTGATGCCGGGCCAGCGGACCATCAGGGGGGTGCGGGTGCTGTGGTAGTAGAGCTGGGTTTTGGCGAAGGGCAGGGGCATGCCGTGGTCGGAGAGGAAGAGGATGACGGTGCGCTGGTCTTCGCCGGAATCCTGGAGGGCGCGGAGGATTTGGCCGAGGCAGTCGTCGGCGCGGCGGACGGAGGAGTAGTATTCGGCGAGCTCGGTGCGGACCTGGGGGTCGTCGAAGAGGAAGCCGGGGATGGGGACTTCGTCGGCGGTGAAGACTCGGGAGGGGACGTGGGGGTCGGGCTTGCCGCCTTCGGCGTAGAAGGGTTTGTGGGGGTCGGAGATGTTGAGGTTGAGGCAGAAGGGTTTGCCTGCGGCTTTGGCGTTGGCGATGCCGGTTTGGGTGGAGGTGTAGTAGGAGGCGGCGTCTTTGATGTGGGCTGGGGAGCCGTCGGGGAGTGTGTCGAGGATGATGTCCCAGGCGGGGTAAGGGTGATAGGGGGTGGAGTGGGAGACTTTGCCGCGGATGCCGGTGTAGTAGCCGGCGGTTTTCATGAGGTCGGAGAGGTGGGGGTAGTCGGGGTCTTTGATTTCGTAGAAACCTTCGACGCGGGTGGTGTGGGGGTAGCGTCCCGACCACATGACATTGCGGGAGGGCATGCAGTTGCCGACCTGGACGAAGGCGTGGTTGAAGCGGAGGCTCTGTCCGGCCAGGCGGTCCATGTTCGGCGTGGTGTCGGGCAATTTGCAGCCGTAGGCGCCGACGGAGTCGCAGCTCATGTCATCGGTGGTGATGAGCAGGAGGTTGGGCTTTTCGGTGGCGGGGAGGGGATTCGCCAGGAGGAGCGTGGTGAGGAGGGCGGCGGCGAACTTCATGGGAGCGGGGAAACGTGAAAACGGGCCGCTCATTTCGTCTGATTGGGCATGCAATTGACCAATTCTCGAAATGCTTGTCACATTGCCCAGCGGCGGAGCGGCCTCATTGGCTGCGTTAGCCGCTTGACCGCTATTGATTTAATAGCGGGCTGCGCGACATCCTTGCCACTGAAGCCGCTGCGCTCGCCGGATCAAAATGACCCTCTTTTCGAGAACCGGTCTAGGGGCTGACGCGGAGGCGGGTCCAGTGGTTGCCGTCGCGGACGTAGCGGAGGCGGTCGTGGAGGCGGCTGGTGCGGCCCTGCCAGAATTCGATTTCGTCGGGGACGAGGGAGTAGCCGCCCCAGTGGGGGGGGCAGGGGATTTCCTGGCCGGCGTATTGGGTTTCGAGTTCGGCGGCGCGGGATTCGAGGTGGGAGCGATCGGGGATGATTTGGCTTTGGGTGGAGGCCCAGGCGCCGATTTGGTGGGAGCGGGGGCGGGCGGCGAAGTAGCTTTTGGCTTCGTCGTGGGGGAGTTTCCAGACGAGGCCGCGGGCGGTGACCTGGCGTTGGCGTGCGGTCCAGAGGAAGCAGATGGCGGCGCGGTTGTTTTCGGCGAGTTCCTGGCCTTTGCGGCTTTGGTAGTTGGTGTAGAAGTGGAAGCTGCGGTCGTCGAGGCCTTTGAGGAGGACGATGCGGGCGGTGGGGATGCCGCCCTGGCCGATGGTGGCTAGGGTCATGGCGTTGGGTTCGGGGAGTTGATGCTGGAGGGCGTCGTGCAACCAGTCGTGGAAGAGGATGAAGGGATCGCTGGGGGCGGAGGATTCGTCGAGGGCGTCGAGATCGTAGCTGACGCGTAAATCCTGGAGGTTTGGTTTGTCAGGAGCATTCATATCCGTTATCTGGTTTTCAATCATCCTGGGCCGAGGGGGTTGCGAAAGCGAGCTTAAAGGCGACAGGTTTCGAAAGTCTTACGCTTCCATCGTCCTTCTCATGCCTTCTATTGTCACTGGTATCATTCAAGATCTGAATCGGACGCTGATTGATGCGGCGTCGATTGAAGCGCGTGTGGCGGAGATGGCGGATGAGATTGAGCGGGATTGCGCGGGGGAGGTGCTTACGGTGGTGGCGTTGATGGATGGGTCGCTGTTTTTTGTGGCGGATCTTTTGAGGAAGATTGATTTGCCGATTCGGCTGATCACGCTGAGTGCGAGCAGTTACCATGGGGGGACGTCGAGCAGTGGGAGTTTGCGGGTGGCCTGGCCGGAGGGGATGGATTTGAAGGGGCAGACGGTTTTGCTGTTGGATGATATTCTGGATACGGGTCTGACATTGAGTGAGATTCGGCTGCACCTGGAGGCGCAGGGGCCACGGTGGCTGCGCTGCGGGGTGTTGCTGAGCAAGAAGCGGGAGCGGGCGCGGGAGGTGGTGGCGGAGTATGTGGGGTTTGAGATCGAGGATGAGTTTGTGGTAGGCTACGGGATGGATTTTGACGGGCGGTTCCGGAATCTGCCATGCATTGGGGTGCTGAAACTGGATGCTTGAGATGATGCGGGTGCGGGTGCTGTTTTTTTCGGTGCTGCGGGATTTGACCGGGGTGGAGGAGCTGGAGGTGGAGGTCGAGGAGGGGGTGAGGCTGGGGGGGCTGATGGCGGGGTTGTTTGAGCGGTGGCCGAGGCTGGGGGAGTGGGATGCGAGTTTGTTGCTGGCGGTGGATCAGGAATATGCGGGGCGGGAGGTGGTTTTGAGGAGTGGGTGCGAGGTGGCGGTGATGCCGCCGGTGCAGGGGGGGTAGGAAGTGGAGAGTAGAGAGTAGAGAGAGTCGTCAGGGAGAGAAATTGATAGGATGGGGTTTGGATGGGCGTTTTATTGGGCTTGTTTGATGCTTTATGAAGATTCTTTTTCCGTTTGCGGCGTTGGTGGTTGTTTTGGGTTTTGCTTTTGCTGGCAATGAGGCGCCGAGTGGGAAGGCGAAGGCGTTGCGGGTGCTGATGGTGACGGGGGGATGTTGTCACGATTACGAAAATCAGAAGATGATTTTGGCCGAGGGCTTGAGTGCGCGGGCGAATGTGGAGTTTGAGGTGGTGCATGAGGAGGGGCCGGAGGGGAAGAAGGACAAGACGCACCGGATTTCGATTTATGAGAAGGCGGATTGGGCGAAGGGGTATGATTTGGTGCTGCACAATGAGTGTTTTGGCGGGATCACGGACAATGCGTTTGTGGAACGGATTGCGAAGCCGCACTTCGATGGGGTGCCTGCGGTGATGCTGCACTGTTCAGCTCACAGCTACCGGGCGGCGAGCACGGACGAGTGGCGCAAGTGTTTGGGGATGAAGAGCATGAGCCATGAGAAGAACCGGGATTTGCTGGTGAAGAACGTGGCGGCGGAGCATCCGGTGATGAAGGGGTTTCCGGCGGAGTGGCTCGACAAGGCGGACGAGCTTTACAAGAACGAGCATTTGTATGAGAACTTCACGCCGCTGGCGAAGGCGTATGGGGAGGACACGAAGCAGGATCATGTGCTGGTGTGGACGAATCAGTATGGGGCTGGGAAGGTGTTTGCGACGACGATGGGGCACAATAACTCGACGATGGAAGATCCGGTGTTTTTGGATTTGGTGGCGAGGGGTTTGTTGTGGGCTTGCGGGAAACTGGATGAGAGTGGGAAGCCGATGGCGGGCTTTGAAGGCCAGCAGAAGTGAGGAATGGGTCATTGAGTGAGGGAGGTCTGCCCGGTTAGCGGTTTCCGGTGCGGATCGCGTGGGTGGCGCTGCATGGGGAAATCCTGATGGCGTGCGACTTTGCGGACGTGACTTTGGAGAAGTGCGGAGGCGATGAAATCTCAGGTTTCCCAAATTCTTACTTTCAATATGTTTATAAATTGCTATAATTACGAGAAATATTAGCGAAATTGAAGGTCTGGCTGTGTCAGGCTTGAAAAGGCTCTTTTGTCCATGTCCCCTCATCGTCCATCCTTACTGCTTGTGTTGCTAGTGGCTATGCCGCTGGCGCTGCTGGTGTGGCTGGGGACGTATTTGCATGCTGACGGGGAGAGACGGGCGCGGACGACGCGGGAAGCGATTGTGACGGAGCGGTTGGAGGTGGCGAGTCAGCAGTTGCTGGCGGATTTGAAGTTGGCGGTGCGGCAATTGGATCAGGCGGCGGAGGTGACGGCGGAGGCGACCCAGAACTGTGTGCTGGTCGATCATCCCTGGATTCGCGCGGCTCTTTGTCAGAGTCCGGGTGGGGAGCCGATGCTGGCGGGGGATGAGGCTGCGATTGGGATTTTGAAGGGTCCAATGCTGGCCTTTCAGCGTGGGTTTGGGAAAAAGACGAAGTCGCAGGCGGTGGGCAAGCGGGACCGGGATTTTGAGTTGGTGTCAGCGGGTTTGGAGCAGGGATGGAAGGGGTATCGGCTGGGGCCGATTTTGGCTTCGGTGACGGACACGCGACTGCCGGGTCAGGATGAGAGTGGGTTGATTGTGCGTGTGATGGGGGATGGGTTGCCGGAGGTGATTCACTGGCATTTGCTGAGTGACGGCCGGATGCTGGGGGCGCTGCTGGACAGTCAGCGGTTTTTTGGGGCGTTGTTTGAGACGATGCCGCCGGTGGCGCTGAAGACGCTGACGGGCAGGATGAGCCTGGTTTCTGAGGGGGGAAAGATGCTGCACGGGTGGGGCAATGCGGCGGCCAAAGGACGTGAGGAAGAGGTGGCGAACCTGGCTTGTCCTTTGCCGTTTCAGTCGTGGCGATTGCAGTATGAGCCGGCGCAGGATGAGTTTCCGTCGGCGGCGTTGTTTCCGATTTTGTTGGGGGTGTCGTCAGGGAGTTTGTTGGTGCCGTCGCTGGCGTTGCTGTATTTTCGGGAGAACAGCCGTGAGATTCGCGTGGCGCAGCAGCGGGTGAGTTTTGTGAATCAGGTGTCACACGAGTTGAAGACACCGCTGACGAACATCCGGCTGTATGCGGAGATGGCGAGGGGGCGGGCGGAGGATCGTGATGATGTGGCGTCGGTGCGGCAGTTGGCGGTGGTGGAGTCTGAGACGGCGAGGTTGAGCCGGTTGATTCAGAATGTGCTGAATTTTGCGAACAAGAAGCGGGATTGTTTGACGGTGACGGAGAAGTCGGTGGATTTGGCGGCGGTGATTGGGAGGCTGGCGGATCAGTGGAAGCCGGTGCTGGATAAGCGTGGAATCGCTGTGGAGGTGAACGTGCCTGAAAGTTTGGAGGTACAGACGGATCCGGATGCGGTGGAGCAAATCCTGGGGAACCTGCTCTCGAATGCGGAGAAGTATGCGGTGGATGGGCACTGGGTGGGCATTGAGGCGATGGTGGCGGACGAGGGGCGTGTGACCGTGGCGGTGGCGGATCATGGACCTGGGATTCCGGTGAGCAAACAGGAGGCGGTGTTTGAGCCGTTTGAGCGGTTGCGTTCGGATTTGCGTGAGGGGGTGAGTGGGACGGGGATTGGACTGACGATTTCGCGTGAGTTGGCTGGCCTTTTGGGAGGCAGTCTGTTTGTCGATGCGACCTACCGAGATGGATCCCGTTTTGTTCTGAGCCTGCCGATCACCCCTGTTGCGAAGACTGTCCTTTCATAAATCCCACCCTTATCCCCCCCAAAAAAACGCCATGAAAATGATGATTGCCGAAGATGATGACCACACGCGTGAAGCGCTGCGTGAGGTTCTGACGATGGAAGGTTTCGATGTTGTCCCTGCTGCAGACGGACAGCAGGCGTATGATTTTTTTCGCGATCAGAGGCCGGACTTTGTTTGCTTGGATGTGATGATGCCGGGGTTGAACGGCTATGAGGTGTGCAAGCGGATTCGTCGGTTGGATGAGGAGGTGCCGATTTTGTTTTTGACGGCGAAGGCGGAGGAGATCGACGCGGTTTTAGGGTTGGAGTTGGGGGCGGATGACTACATGACGAAGCCGTTTGGGGTGAAGGAGATCATTGCGCGGATTCGGGCGATTTTGCGGCGGACGGCGGCGCGGTCGGTGAAGCCGAATGAGGTGGACGAGTATATGATGGATGATTTGCGGATCGTGCAGAGTGAGTTGAGGGCCTACCGTGGCAATCATGAGATTCCGCTGAGTCCGAGGGATGCGAAGGTGCTGCGACTGTTGTTTGAGCGCAAAGGCAAGGTGGTGGATCGCAACACGTTGGCGGACGAGGTCTGGGGGGTGGATTACTTTCCGGAGAGTCGGGCGCTGGACCAGCACATTTCGCAGTTAAGGAAGCGGGTTGAGGCGGACACGGCACGGCCGAGGATCATTCGGACGGTGCACGGGGCGGGGTATCGGTTTGATGGGTGAATAAGGTAAAATATGAAAAACAATAAAAATTTGGTTTCAAGGACTATACCGAGATGTCAACCGTATAAATATTTGTTGCGACGTAGCATCGGCCATGTAGACTAACAAATCCTTGGAATTCGGGGTTCATGACTTCAAACAGACTTACAAGTAGATATTATGACAACTTCTTCCTTAGACACCGATCCATCCGATTGCCCGAAGAGTTCTGCGATTTATGTAGAACCTGAAGATATACTTGTGAGACAAGGCGTTTTCTCCATTGATGGTTTAGATGGGATGACCAAAGAACAAGCCATAAATGCGGCGGCGATTGCATTGCCCATTGCGCAGGAAAGCTTCGCGCAAGCCCGGCAATTGGGATTGTTTTAATATCCGAAAGATAGGTCGGTGTATCCTGCCTGTGGACGAGAGTGGGCGTTGGGTTTTTGCTTGAAGGGGGATGCGGTATAATACCTTTCGTGATCGTCTATTCGCGAGGAATGTTTGAAAGGTAGATTCGGCATCGCTTTGTGATCATGAGGAAATGTGGTCATCGAAAATGGCTAGTTGACTTGGCGGATATCAGCGGCTTGAATCGCGCCTCGTGAAACGTCATAGTATCCTCACCACGCTCTTCCCCCGATTACCATTCGCACGCAAATCCCTCCACGATTTGATCGACGAAGGGGGGGGCGTACTCGAAGAAACTGGTTACCGCGCTCTAAAGCCAGGCATTGGGGTCTTAAAGCAGAAAAATGGTTCCTTCGACGTTTTTGTTGCTCGTTTCTTGCCAACCCTGGATGTGTGTGGGAAAAAAATTAAGTGTAACCTAAGTTACAGGGAAGTGGGAAGCGATCATCCACTGGTTAAGGCTTCGGGTAATCTGGCTGTTGTTTTGACTCATCTTTCGGTTGTAGGAGCAAATGGAGAAGACATCGACAATTATGTAGGAAAGGATTCTGATGTTCGCTATTGGCTGAAGGATGACATTGAAGGGGCAAACAACAGAACGTTGGTATTTCAAATGCTTGGAAGTTTGTTGAGCAATGAGCATGTTGCGGATCTACATTTCACAATCACTATCTTCGTCGTGCATGATGAGATGGGGGGAGACCGAAAGACGTCGCAGAATGCAGAACGCAGAGAGCGATTGGCCAGGGAATTGACTACGGGCTACCGAAGGTTTGTGAGCCTTTTGTTGGTAACGCTATCAGCTGCGGCACACCTAAAGAGTTACCTTAAAGGGAGGGATTTGCCGCTTGTGCTGAGTCAAATTGATGGGGCAAATCATGTCGAGACTTCGAAATCGGTTGGTGAGGCTACTGACCTTCATTCTACGCGAGAAGATGCCTGGAGGCTCTTGTGCACTTTTCACACGATTGAAGTCGCGGCAAAAAAAGCGAATATGTTGGGTGGGGCGGGCTCGTCAGACTTCGTGCTAGGATTGCAAGAGTTTGTTTCGAGTTTGACAGAACTGCCAAATACTGAAGGCCAGCCTGCAACGGCGGTTGAAATCATAGAGGAATTGTATAATTCGAAGGGTATTCTGAGGACCATAGCACTCCGGAAAACTCTAGAGTACTACATTTTCGAAGCTCTACCTTGCATGCCGGTAACCTGAACCCAGAAGACGAATTTGATTCGGAGTTGGATTTTGTTTAGCTAGAGGGGTAGGTGGTTGATTGGAAGCGTTGGTAGTTGTATAGTTTCATTTGTCGCCAAGGAGAGCGATAACTTCCTCTAAGCTCCAAAAGTGCTCCGACACTCCAGCCTGCATCGCGGGTGTCACGCGGAGAGTCTGATGAATGCGGCAGAAGTTGTAAAGCATGTAGTGAAGGGAGATTGCCGCCATATGGTTCTCGATCTTCTTCGAGAATGCATTTGTCAGGCGGGTAAAGCGGCGCATGGACGCACGCATGGTCAAATTCTGACGCTCAATGTAAGACGTGAAGACAAGAGACTTGTCGGGGTTGCCGCTGATCTTCACATTCTGGATTCCCGTGCATTCTGCGGGGCTGTAGCGACCTGAAGGAGTGCCAGGAGGGGTTCCATATTGCTTAACTAGCATAGCGTAATCCACGTCGCCTCCGAATGCGCCATCAACAGCCGTCAAGTAAGCGCGATGTCCATCGGTGGAAAGCTGAACGCGACTAGCAAGCCGGGATGCTAGGTCTTCCATGAAGCAAGCGGCGGCGTCCGCATCGCGGGAGCCGACCAGCCATGAACAGACAAGTTTTGCTTCGGCGTCCATGCCTACCCATGTCCAGCAATCTCCTTGTCCTTCTCTCTTCTTCTCTTTAGTGGCATTACGTTCTTTACAGCGCACAAACGACCAGATTTCATCGCATTGAACAAGTTTGCAGGGCAGATTGCGAAGGGTCGTATCTTGGAACGCTTGGCAATCGGCACCAAGATCATTCAGCAACTTCATAATCGTGGTGCGATGAACTCCAGTCATGCGAGTTGTGGCGCGCAGGGAGTTCCCCTCGACTAAGCAAGCAACAACTTTGCGGCGTTCTTCAGTGGAGAGTTTGTTCGTGTGGTCAAAGTAGAATTTATGCTTGAGCATGGAAGCATGAATTACATTTTGTTTTGTGGTGTCATTTTTCAAGACGGGTGTATTTTTGATTGATGGAATCTCGCGAGTTTATTGCACTACGCTTCGCTGGGAATGGCGTTAATCCCGGCACTACGCGGTGTCGGGAGACGGCGGCCATCATCCGTGCAGCAGAGGACATGGTGTTAGCTATAATCGCCGATTATGACGATGAAGAAGATTCGGAGGAACCTCTGGGAGAACTCTGCGTGACAAACATCGTTGATGAATCGCTTGGCTACAGGTTTTGGGGGCCGCGAATGCCCGCCATCCTTTTGGCGTGGCAGATTGTAGCCGCTGCTATCAATACGGGTAGTTTTGAGAAAATTCCTTTGAAGGCGAGGGAGAGTTTGGGGGAAATCGCCGCGTTTGTCAAGAAACGTGGTGCGCCCGCACAATTGACAGATTCCAATAATGCAGAACCAATTGCTCAAATTAAAACCGACTTTTGTCTGCCTCACAACTTGTCCTTAAAAGGCGGGACTTCTGTGCTAGGTAAGGTAGTCCGCGTGGGGGGAAAGGAACCAAAACTGCGGCTACAGCTACCATCTGGGAAAGTGCTCACATGCGAGACATCTGAACCCATCGCAAAGGAATTAGGCCACAAGCTGTATGAGACAGTAGTTTGCAAAGGCGAAGCCACCTGGGAACTAGAATCTAACGAGATTATCAAATTCCGAATTAAGGAGGTGAAGCCGTTTCGGCAATGCCTAGCTTCGGAGGCTTTTAATGGACTCGCTCGAGCAATGCCTCTGACTTTGGAGAGGTGGCGTTCTGAAGGTATTGATAACCTGACCATCGCATCCGAATCATGAACTTAGTGTGCTTAGATTGCCAACTTTTCTCTTGGGGCGTACTTGGACGCGCAAGCAAAGGCCAAGAAGACAAAATTCCGAGGGCACAATTTCTGATCAAACATCTGGACGAGACAAGAGCCGCCATCGTTATCCCCACCCCTGTTGTAACTGAGCTTTTAATGGGTGCTGATCCTAGCGAGCGCGCTAATATTCTTCATGTTCTTGAGGAGCGTTTTTATGTCAGGGAGTTTGATCAAATGGCGGCCATCCATTCTGCTGACGTGTGGAACAAAAAGAGAAAAGACGGAGTGGAGGCTAGGATTAGACAACACGCCATCGAGGTCATTCCAGGCGAAGGAAACGGCTGGATGCGTTCAACATTGAAGGTGGACATTATGATCCTAGGCTGTGCTATAGCCGCAAACGTGAGTGCTTTTTACACCAACGATAACAACTTGAAAAAGTGGGCGGACGGATTTTTGCCAGTGCGCGGGTTGCCGGAAATACCGGAGCAATCTCCAATGCTTCTCAATTTCCCCAACGTTTTGCAGCCGCCTTCTGCGCAATCTCCCGACGCTGCTCAGCCGTGAGACTGTAGGCCCTTGCCTTTCCTCCCTTTAACCCTCCAAGACGGCCCAGCGCCACAGCGGACTCGTTCTTTTACGGCTTGGGTGCGGCAGGCGCTTCACTGGTGGACATATCTACTATCAACTTGGCGAGTTGATTTAAATCTCTGGGGCGTTTCGGATTTTTTGCCATGCCCAATCATACCAGACCGCTCAAGCATCCGCAAGGGTGCCGATTTTCAAACTATACCACTACCGAAGCGCTTGATGAGGGAGCCGTAGGCGACGTAGGCGAAGCCGCCGAGGAAGAGGAAGAGGAAGGGGAGGCTCATCCACTGGCCGCGTTGGATGGCGAGGGCGACGAGGCCGGTGAAGTAGAGGGCGACGGCGGCTTCAAGCCACATGGAGATGGATTTGCCGGCTTTGTAGCGGGGCTTTTTGGCGGTGCCGTTGGAGGCGCGTTTTTCCTCGCCGAATTTTGGGGTGCGGACGAAGTCGCTTTCTTGATTGAAGAGGGCTTCGAGGACGGCTTTGCCGTTGTTGATGGACATGCCGATGCCGAGGGCGAGGAGGGCGGGGAGGTAGGGGATTGCTTTGACCCAGCCCCAGCGGGTTTGGGCGCCCTGGGCCGCCAAGTAGAAGACGATGACGGAGAGGGAGGCAAAGACGAAGACGGGGAGGTCAACAAAGACGGCTTTCTGCCAGGAGCCACCGAAGGTGAAGGTGGCGGGGTACATGAGGACAAGGACGCAGAGGGTGAGGAGGTAGGCGAAGTTGGAGGTGAGGTGGGCGGTGGCTTCGATTTTGTGGCCGAGGGGGGCACCGCTGCGCCAGATTTCGGCGAGGATTTTTTTGCAGACCTGGATGGAGCCTTTGGTCCAGCGGTGCTGCTGGGATTTGAAGCTGTCCATGTCTGGCGGGAGTTCGGCAGGGACGACGACGTCTTTGAGGTAAACGAAGCGCCAGCCTTTGAGCTGGGCGCGGTAGGAGAGGTCGAGGTCTTCGGTGAGGGTGTCGTGCTGCCAGCCGCCGGCTTCGGTGATGGCTTGGCGGCGCCAGATGCCGGCGGTGCCGTTGAAGTTGAGGTAGTAGCCGTGGCGGCTGCGGGCGGATTGTTCGAGGACGAGGTGGCCGTCGAGGAAGAGGGCTTGGAGTTTGGTGAGGAGTGAGAAATCCCGGTTGAGGTGACCCCAGCGGGCTTGGACCATGCCGACGGTGGGGTCGGTGAAGTGGTGGATGAGTTTGTGGAGGTAGTCGGGTCCGGGGAGGAAGTCGGCGTCGAAGATGCAGATGAATTCGCCGGTGGCTTGAGGCATGGCGGCGTCGAGGGCGCCGGCTTTGAAGCCGGTGCGGTCGGTGCGGTGGTGGTGGGTGATATCGTGGCCCTGGGCGCGGAGTTCGGCGCAGAGGCGGGCGCAGTCGGTGGCGGTTTCGTCGGTGGAGTCGTCGAGGACCTGGATTTGGAGGCGGTCGCGAGGGTAATCGAGGGCGGTGACGGCGTGGAGGAGGCGGTCGACCATGAGTGCCTCATTGAAGAGGGGGAGTTGGACGGTGACTTTGGGGAGGTCTTCGAAGCGGGAGGACTCTTTGGCTTCGTGTTGGCGATGATGCCAGTAGTGCCAGAGGATTTTGATCCGGTGCGCCCCAAAAGCCGACAAGCCCGCGAAAACGAGGGCGTAGCAGATCATCCAAATTAGTGAGTTCCACTCGATCATAAGGGAGTATTCCCGGAAAGAGCGGGAATGAATCGCCGCCAGCCGACAGTCGTCAAGCAGCAAATTAGGTGCCAGAATCCAGGAAAACAAGCCGATTTACGGTCTTTTTGGGTGGGGGCGGTCAAGAGGCGGGAGGGGTTAGGGACTCGGTGATGAAGTATTCGTTGCCTTCGGAGTCGCGGATTTGGCCGAGGAGGAAGGGTTCGCCGGGGCGGATGGAGGGGAAGGTGAGGATGCGGCCGCCGGCTTTTTCGATGCGACGGGCGGCGTCGATGACGCTTTCGAACTGGAGGCTGAGGGAGGTGGGCTGGGGTGAGCCGTCGTGGCCGCCGTGGAGGGCGATGATGGCATCGCCAAAGGCGAGTTCGCTCCACCAGTCGGTGATGAGGCGCGGTTCGAGTTCAAACACATCCCGGTAGAAGGCGACGGCGCGATTCATGTCGGCGGCGGCGAGGATGTGTTTGATGACGAGGGGTTTCACGGGAGAGGGAACCGATAGTTTGGACTGAGGGAATCGGCCAGAGATAATCTATCTTTCTGTCGGGGAATCTTTTTGGGCTGGGGCGAGCGGTTTTCGGGTTTTCGTTGGAGGGATTTGGGATTGGGGCTTGAAGTGGGGTGGTGGTGGCTCATGGTGAGGAACCGGGATGTCCGGTGAAGACGTAATTGATCCCTGATGAACACGAAGATTTCTGCCTACGCCCATCCTGAAGTGCTTGTGGATGCGGATTGGTTGTTGGAGCATTTGAATGACCCGAATGTGCGGGTGGTGGAGAGCAATGAGGACTTGCTGCTTTATGACATGGGTCATATTCCGGGGGCGGTGCACATCGACTGGCGGCGGGATTTGAATGACCAGACGGTGCGGGATTATGTGGGACCGGAGGGGTTTGCGGCGTTGTGCGAGCGGAACGGGATCGGGCCGGAGACGACGGTGGTGTTTTACGGGGACAAGAGCAACTGGTGGGCGTGCTATGCTTTTTGGGTGTTTCAGCTTTTTGGGCATGACAAGGCGAAGGTGCTCGATGGTGGGCGGGACAAATGGGAGGAGGAGGGGCGGCCTTTGACGAGGGAGGTGGTAGCTTATCCGGCGGTGACGTATCCGGTGCCAGCAGGTCGGAACGATGCGGCGCACCGGGCGTATTTTCAGCAGGCTTTGGAGCACATGCAGGCTGGGAAGAAGATGGTGGATGTGCGGAGTCCGAAGGAGTTTAGCGGGGAGACGACGCACATGCCGGAGTATCCGCAGGAGGGGGTGCTGCGTGGCGGGCATATTCCAGGGGCGAAGAGTTGTCCGTGGGCGCGCGCGGCGAATGCGGACAAGACGTTCAAGACGAGGGAGGAGTTGGAGGCGATTTATGCCGGGGAGTTGGGGTTGAACGTGGAGGATGATATTGTGGCGTATTGCCGGATTGGGGAGCGGAGCAGTCACACGTGGTTTGTGCTGAAGTATTTGCTGGGGTACAAGCAGGTGCGGAACTACGACGGGAGCTGGACGGAGTGGGGCAACATGGTGCGGTCGCCGATTGAGAAGAGCCTCTAACTTCAGCGCCATGGCCTATCCAGCACCTTTGCAGGAACTGATCGAGCTGTTTGAGTATCTGCCGGAGGCGGAGCGCAGGGAGAGTTTGATCAACTATGCGGATGCGTCGAAGAGCTGCGGGCCGAAGGAGGGGGAGGTGTTTGATTTGGAGGATGTGAGGAAGGATGAGGAGTGCACGGACACGGTGGGGGTGTTTTTGAGGGCGGAAGAGGGTGACCGGGCGCATTTTGCGATTGAGTTGGGGCCGAAGGTGCAGACGCTGACGAAGGCGATGACGGCGATTTTGTGCCGGAGTTTGAACGGGGCGCCGATGAAGGAGGTGCTGGAGGTGCCGGCGGATTTTGTGCCCCGGATCATTGGGGCTGAGCTGGTGAGGCTGAGGAGTCAGACTGTGTATTATGTGCTGTCGCGGATGAAGACGGCGGTGAAGATGCTGCTGGATCGGCGGCGGGCGGCTGAGGGGGGCGGTTAGAGCAAAGTAAAAGGAAACGGCAGGGTCTGCGAGAGACCCTGCCGTTGGTGGGGAGTGGTGGTTGTTGGGAGAGGGGGATTAGAAGCGGAAGCTGACGTCGAAGGTGAAGCGGTCGTCGAAGAGGCCGGTGGGTTCGACGACGGCTTTTTCGTAGGCGACGCCGAGGTCGACGTTTTTCATGACGCGGAAGCGGAGGCCGGCTCCGACGGTGGCTTGGGTGACGCCGGCGGAGTTGGAGCTGCCGAAGTTGAAGAAGTCGTAGCCTTCGGTGTTGAGGGGGATGTTGTTGCCGCTATCGACGACGGTCCAGCCGTTGGCGAAGACGAAGGGGATGAACCAGTTGCAGAAGAAGTAGTCGACCTGGAGGGAGTAGTGGAAGGAGGAGCTTTGGGTGGCGCCGTCGTTGGGGAGGCGGAAGCCGGCGTTGCCGGTGATGTGGAGGTCGCCGAAGCCTTTGGCGGCGGAGAGGAAGAAGTTCCATTCGCCATTGCCGCGGCCGTGGAAGATGTCTTTGTCGCCGGACGGGATGATGAATCCGATGCCGGGGGTGAGGATGAACTGGTTGGCTTCGTCGTCGATGAGGGCGTATTTGACGCCAAAACCGAGGTCAGCCCAGCCGCCGAAGCTTTCGCCGAAGTCGGGTTTGACTTCGATGTAGCCGCCTTGATTGAGGAAGACGCCGAGGCGGTCGGTGACGGCGTAGCGGACTTGGACGCCGGCGGCGTGGGCGACGCCCGGGCCGGTGATAAAGCTGCTATCGATGTTATGGAGGGCGTAAACGGGACGGATTTCGGTGCGGATGACAGGATCCTCGAAGTTCACGAAATTGGCGACTGGAGAGATGGTGTGCTCTTTCCAGGTAGCGGCCTCGATGGGTGCCGTGGAGGGGGACTTGGCGAGAGGGGAGCTAGTGCCTGCCTGGAGGGCAGGGGAGAGGAGGGTCAGGATCAGGGGAAATCCGGACTTGAGGAGGGTGATGGGAGAGATGATTTTCATGGCTGTATGGGTGAGCCATTGAAATTATATTAAACACAATAAATTGTAAAGAGAAAATATTCGGATCTGTCAATTGTCTGGTCTTTAGTGGAAATAGCTGAGT
Organism: Verrucomicrobiaceae bacterium; assembly: GCA_027487315.1. Classification (GTDB taxonomy): domain Bacteria; phylum Verrucomicrobiota; class Verrucomicrobiia; order Verrucomicrobiales; family Verrucomicrobiaceae; genus JAGRPD01. Next base: position 59,740 of record JAIYDW010000131.1, read on the forward strand.
GGGACCGGTGAGCGGAGTGCAAGTGTCTCGTTATGAGGGAATTAAGGGGAGGTTGAAAATAAGGTGCAGGGCGAGTTGGCGAATTGCTTGGGGCGAGTTGTTTCGCAATTGTCAGAAATGAGTATCAAAATATCAACCAAACCAGATATTTTTTTTGCATTTTATTTGGATTTACGTATATTTAGTGATCAATGAGTGGCTGGGCGGCAAAACTTCGCCTCAAAGCTTCTCGCTTCCCATCAAGTTATCATTATTAGATCGCAGATTTGACAGACGATACTCGAACGCTCCGCTTGTCCCGATGCGGGATGCGTCTCAAACCCAATCACTCCCTTAACGCGCTTCACTCCCTATGATCTCCGAACTCCAGCAGCAGTCCTTGGTTGATTTTGATCGGTCAGCCACGTTATCAGGATTTCAGCAAGCGTTGGAGGCGATGATTCGCCGGGGAGGGCCGATGCCGCAGGAGTATGGGGAGTTGAACCGGGCGATACGGCGTTTGGCGGACGAGGTGCGGGTGGGGAATGTGGCGGCCCAGGAGGTGAAGAGTTTGGTGCGGTCCGCGACGGAGAATCATTTTCGGGGAACAATGCAGGCGGAGTCGGTTTTGAAGAAGCATGGGTACAGCGGCGATTTTGAGATCATTGATGACATTTACCGGATGCGGATTTCGCCGGAGCCGCATTTGAGGCGGTGGGATTTGTTTTTTCACGCGCAGCCGGCGCCGTGCGCGGTGAGGAACCGGAAGGCGTATTTTCATCAACTGCTGCGGGATTTGACGGCGCGCCAGCCAGGAAAGCCGCTGCGGGTGTTGAACATTGCGAGCGGACCGGCGCGGGATTTGAGGGAGTGGTTTGATGCGAATCCGGAATCGGAGATACGGTTTGATTGCATCGAGCTGGATCCGACGGCGATTGCGCATGCGACGGCGGTTTGTGCGGCGTATGGGAATCGGATCACTTTTCACCATCAGAATGCGCTGAAGTTTGTGCCGGTGGAGAAGTATGATCTGATTTGGTCGGCGGGATTGTTTGATTACCTGACGGATCGGCTTTTCACGCGATTGGTGAGGTCATTGATGCCGTTTGTGAATGTGGGAGGGGAAGTGGTGGTGGGGAATTTTTCCGAGTTTAATGCGAGTCGGGATTACATGGAATTGATGGGGGACTGGTATTTGGAGCACCGGAGCGAGGGGCGGTTGAGGGAATTGGCGATGAAGGCGGGTGCGGCTGCGGAGAAGGTGGAAGTGAAGTGGGAGCCGGAGGGGGTGAATCTGTTTGTGCACGTTGCGGTTTGATCCGGTTTGGAGTGGGGCAGGTAAAGTTTGGCTTTCAATGGATGGGGTCACTTGCCATGATCTGCGGCCATGAATGCCAGTGAAAATCCGTATGTCGTTACCAATGAGAAGGTGCTTGAGCCGCCAGTTCACTGGTGGGAGAGGCTGAAGTTTTTGGGGCCAGGATTGATTTTGACGGCTTCGATTGTGGGCAGTGGGGAGTTGATCACGACGACATTGCTGGGGGCGCAGGCGGGGTTTGTGTGTTTTTGGGTGATCATCGTGAGCTGTCTGGTGAAGGTGGCGGTGCAGGTGGAGTTCGGGAAGAACGCGATCTACACGGGGCGATCGACGATGTTGGCGCTGAACGGGCTGCCGGGGCCGAAGTTTGGGAAGGCGAATTGGTCGATCTGGCTGTGGCTGGTGCTGATGCTGCCGAAGATGCTGCAGGTGGGGGGAATCGTGGGAAGTGTGGCGATGGTGTGCAAAGAGGTGTGGCCGGAGATGGTGACGACGTGGATGGTGTGGCCGGTGGCGGTGACGGCGTCGGTGCTGGTGTGGAAGGGGGGCTACAGTTTGATCGAGCGGGTGTGTGTGGTTTTGATTTGCCTTTTCACGCTGTTCACGGTGGCGTCGCTGGTGTCGGTGCAATTCACGACGTATGCGTTTTCATGGGCGGAGGTGAGGAGTGGGCTGACGTTCACGCTGCCGCCGGCGGCGATGATGGTGGCGCTGGGGGCGTTTGGGATCACGGGGATCGGGGGGGACGAGATCATGGCCTACAATTATTGGTTGATTGAAAAGGGCTATGCGAGTCACACGGGGCCGAGGCAGGATAGCGAGGCGTGGCGGCGGCGGGCGGCGGGGTGGATGCGGGTGATGCAGTGGGATGCGATGGTGTCGATGTTTATTTACACGCTGGTGACGGTGGTGTTTTACCTACTGGGGGCGGCGGTGCTGAATCGGCAGGGGTTGGTGCCGAAGGATGAAGAACTGATCAAGACGCTGTCGTTCATGTACACCGAGTCGCTGGGGGCGTGGGCGAGCGGGGTGTTTTTGGCGGGGGCGTTCGTGGTGCTGTATTCGACGGTGATTGCGGCGCTGGCGGCTTGGACGCGGATGTTTTCGGATGCGTTTGCGCAGATTGGGCTGCTGGATTTTCGCAATGCGGCGCAGAGGAACCGGCTGATTACGATTTTGGCGTTTGTGTTGCCGCTGTGCTGGGTGGTGGCGTTTTTGTTTTACCAGGACCCGGCTTTTATGGTGGTGGTCGGGGGGTTGGTGACGGTGGTGATCCTCTTTATCGTGGCGTTTGCGGCGGCGTGGTTTCGCTACAAGGAGTTGCCGCCGGAGTTCAAGCCGGGGAAGCTCTATGATGCGTGGCTTTGGCTGAGCATCCTTTCGATCAGCCTGGTGGGGATTTACGCCGGGGCGAAGGCGTTTGGGGTGCTATGATTACTTGGTGTAATGGCCCTTGTGGGGCTGGCACATCCAGTTCCAGGCGGATTGGATGTGGGCGTGGGGGTCTTTGTGCTGGGCTTCCCAGCCGAGGACGGCTTTGGCTTTGGCGGGGTTGCAGATGAGTTCGGGGGGGTCGCCGGCGCGGCGGGGGCCGTAGCTGACGGGGACGGTTTTGCCGGTGACTTTTTCGGCGGTGGCGATGATTTCTTTGACGGAGAAGCCGCGGCCGGTGCCGAGGTTGACGGCGGTGCTTTCGCCGCCGTTGCGGAGGTGGGTGAGGGCGAGGGCGTGGGCGGCGGCGAGGTCGTTGACGTGGATGTAGTCGCGGATGCAGGTGCCGTCGGGGGTGGCGTAGTCGGTGCCGAAGACGGTGATGGTGTCGATGTCGCCCCGGATGGCCATGAGGATGCGGGGGATAAGGTGGGTTTCGGGGTCGTGGTCTTCGCCGATGCGGCCGTCGAGGTCACAGCCGCTGGCGTTGAAGTAGCGGAGGAAGACGGACTGGAGGCCGAAGGCGGTTTCGCAGTCGCGGAGGACGCGTTCGAGCATGAGTTTGCTGGCGCCGTAGGGGTTGACGGGGTTTTGCGGGTGGGATTCGTCCATGGGCATGGCGACGGGGTTGCCGTAGGTGGCGCAGGTGGAGGAGAAGATGAAGCGTTTGCAGGCGTGCTTTTGCATGGCTTCGAGGAGAGTGAGGGGTCCGGAGACGTTGTTGCGGTAGTATTTGAGGGGGTCTTCGACGGATTCGCCGACGTAGCAGTAGGCGGCGAAGTGGAGGACGGCTTCGGGTTGGTGCTGGGTGAAGATTTGGTCGAGGAGGGCGGCGTCATTGAGGTCGCCCTGGACGAAGGTGATGCGGTCGTGGGGGAGGGCGTCGAGGTGGCCGTAGACGAGGTTGTCGAGGACGACGATGGATTCACCGAGGCTGAGGAGGTGCTGGACGGTGTGGGAGCCGATGTAGCCGGCGCCGCCGGTGACGAGGAGAGGGGGACGTGACATGGGAGGGGAGGGTTGGTTGAGAAGGACAGGTAGCTTGTTTTGAGAGAGGAGAGAGTAGAAAATTGAGGGAGGGTGCAATTTGTTGTGGTGGTGACTTGACCGGGGGGGAAGGCGTGGGCAAAGCTTGGGGCCTGATTTTCAATCCCTAGAACCTGATTTGTTTATGAGCCGGAAAATTCGTTATGGTATGATTGGCGGAGGCCGTGGTGCCTTCATTGGTGGTGTGCATCGCATTGCTGCGGCGATTGATCAGCAGACGGAGTTGGTGTGCGGTGCGTTTTCGTCCAATCCCCAGAAGTCGAAGGACAGCGGGGCGGATTTGTTTCTGCCGGCTGAGCGGTGTTACGGAACCTTTGAGGAGATGATTCAGGCGGAGGCGGCTTTGCCAGCGGACAAGCGGATGGATTTTGTTTCGATTGTGACGCCGAATCACATGCACTTTCCTGCGGCGAAGTTGGCTTTGGAGAGTGGGTTTCATGTGTTGTCCGACAAGCCGGCGACTTTTAACTTGGCGCAGGCGAAGGAGTTGGCGGGGATTGTGAAGGCGACGGGTAAGCTTTACGGGGTGACGTACAATTACACGGGTTATCCGATGATTCGGCAGGCGCGGCAGATGATTGAGCAGGGGAAATTGGGCGAGCTGCGGAAGGTGGTGGTGGAGTATCCGCAGGGGTGGTTGGCGACGATGCTGGAGAACACGGGTCAGAAGCAGGCGTCATGGCGGGTGGATCCGGCGATTTGCGGGGCGGCGGGATGCATGGGGGACATTGGGACGCATGCGATCAATTTGGCTGAGTACGTGACGGGGTTGCACATCAAGGAGTTGGCGGCGGATTTGACGATCTTCCTGGGCAAAGAGGGCCGTCGTTTGGAGGATGACGGCAATGTGCTGCTGCGCTTCACCAATGGGGCGAAGGGGGTGCTGCATTCGAGTCAGATCAGTGTGGGCTGTGAGAACAACCTGAGTTTGCGGGTGTATGGCGAGCTGGGTGGGATTGAGTGGAGCCAGCTTGATCCGAACACGATGATCGTGACGTGGCTGGACCAGCCGAAGCAGGTGTATCGGACGAGCATGGGTTACATGGGGAGTGCGGCGGCGGCGGCGACGCGCACGCCGGCGGGGCATCCGGAGGGGTATTTGGAAGGCTTTGCGAACATTTACCGGAACTTTGTGAATCACATTCGGGCGGTGGAAGCGGGGACGGCTCCGAATCCGTTGGACATGGATTACCCGACGATTGAGGAGGGTGTGGCCGGGATGGCGTTCATTGAGGCGGTGGTGGCGTCATCGGCGAACAATGCGGCTTGGACGCCGTTGGATTTCACGCCGAGTCCGCGGGCGAAGTATGGGGATGCGACGATGAATTCGGATCGGGGTGGGTTGGGGTAGTCACCTGCTGGTGAATAAATAAAAAAGGGAGGTCGGGCGATGTGCCGGACCTCCCTTTTTACTTGGGTGAGGGTTGTTAGGGCTTGTAGTCGGGGGGATGGTGGCCTTTGACGTAGACGCCGTGGTTGAAGTCGCAGTCCCACATGAGGGTGCCGCTGTCGTCGTAGTCGAGGACTTTGCCGTGCCAGCGGAAGTTTTCGTCGTAGTGGGCGCGGAATTTGATGCGGCCGTCTTCGAACCATTTCACATAGGCGCCCTGGGCCATGGCATCTTTGCCGAAGGCGGAGCCGTCGTGCTGGGAGGCGAGTTGCTTGAGGTTGCCGTTGGGCCACCATTGGAAGAAGAAGGCGCGCTCGCCCTGGACCCAGAGGATCTGACTGGACATTTGCTGGGGGTTGTCAGAGAACCAGCGGCGTTCCCATCCGTGTTTGAGGCCCTTTTCATAATGGCACTCGTGGTTGAGCATGCGGGATTCTTTTTCGTAGCCGCGCTGAACGCCGGTGAAGGGTTCGGTGGCGCCGGGTTCGAAGTGGACTTTGCCTTCGCGTTTCTCGAGTTTGGGGCCGCTGCGGACGGAGGGGAGTTCCTTTTTGGAGCAGGCTGGGAGCAGGGCGAGGAGGCTGGCCAGGACTAGGACGATGGTTTTTGGGAGGGAATTTTTACAGGTCATTCTTTGACAGGAACACGGCATTCCGTTGGTGTGCAACCGGCAAGACTGGCTGTTGGGAGTGCGGGTTTTCAATGTGAGCCTTCGGTTGTGGCGGGTGTTTGGAGGCGGTGGAGGGCGATGGCGAGGCCGGCTCCGAGGCCGGCGCCGAAGAAGAGGCCCCAGGAGAGTTTGGCGAAGATGGCGAGGGTGGGGGAGGCTTTGGCGAATGTGCCGAGGGCTCCGTAGGCCCAGCCGCCGAGGAAGTAGCCGGGGGTTTGGAAGAGGAGCAAGGCGAGGGTGATGAGCGGGATGAGGGACCAGCGGCGGAACCAGGCGCAGAGTACGAGGGCCATGGCGAGGCAGCCGAGGAGGAGGCCGGCGGCGCTGCCGGGGTGACCGCGGAGGGCCATCCAGCCGATGGTCCAGGCGATGGAGTAGGGGACGAAGGAGGCGATGAAGAGGGCGTAGAAGCGGCGGAGGGAGTTGGGGCCGGAGAGGAGGCGGTGAAGGAGGGGGGCGCTGAGGGCGAGGAAGGCGAGGGCGCAGACGGCGTACATGCCGGCCTCGCCGAAGGAGCGGGTGAGGGGGCGGCCGGCGAGGGCCCAGGGGAGGAAGCCGGCGATGCTGAGGAGGATGCCGCCGAGGGTGCCGTAGAGGAGGCGGAGGGGGTGATGCGTGGAGAGGGTGGGCATGAGGAGTAAACGCGAGGGTGGATGGGGTCTGTCTTGGGGATGAGAAACAAGAGGTTGGTGGATTGAATCTCTTGCCAGCGGGGGTTTCCTTTTTCAGTATGGGAGTTCCAGCTTTTTTCGAATGCCGACTTTGCCCACCAAACCCCGTCTTGCGTACCTGTATTCGAGGTATCCGGTGGTATCGCAGACGTTTTGTGATTCGGAGATGCTGGCGCTGGAGCGGTTGGGGTTTCAGATTGAGGTGTGTTCTTTGAATCGGCCGCCGAATTCGTTTCGGCATGAGCGATTGGATCGCTTAAGGGCGGAGATTCATTATCCACCGCCGCCGGAGGTGTTGGCGGCGTTTTGTGAGACGCCTGACTTTGGGAAGAAGCTGGGGGCGTTGTTGAAGGATCATGAGGAGCGCTATGGAACGGGGTATAAGCCGCGGACGCGGGCGCGGAATGCGTGGTTCATGGCGATGCGTTTGAGGCAACTGGGGGTGCGGCATGTGCATGTGCATTTTGCGAACCGGGCGACGCATAGTGCGCTGTTTTTGAAGAAGCTGGGGTTTACGTTCAGTTTCACGGCGCATGCGCAGGATTTCATGTTTGATCTGGGAAGCCAGGACTTGCTGGCGGAGATGGCGCGGGAGGCGGAGTTTGTGGTGGCGGTGAGTGATTACAGTCGGGATTTGCTGTGCGAGATGTGTCCGGACAGTGAGGGGAAGATTGTGCGCATTTACAATGGGATTGAGCTGGATGATTTTCCGCGGGCGCGGGTGGAGGTGAGGAATCCGTTGAGGGTGGTTTCGGTGGGGCGGTTGATTGAGTTCAAGGGGTTTCAGCATTTGATCGGGGCGTGCGCTTTGTTGCGGGAGCAGGAGGTGGCGGTGGAGACGCGGATTGTGGGGGATGGGCCGTTGAGGCAGGAGCTGGAGGCGAAGATTCAGCGGGAGGGGTTGCAGGATTGGGTGCATTTGCTGGGGGTGAGGAGCCAGGAGGAGATCAAGCGGGAGCTGGCGGAGGCGGATCTTTTTGTGCTGCCGAGCATTGTGGATCCGGTGGGGGCGTCGGATATTTTGCCGACGGTGATCACGGAGGCGATGGCGTGCCGGTTGCCGGTGATTTCGACGACGGTGACGGGGATTCCGGAGATGGTGAAGCATGGGGAGACGGGGCTGCTGGTGGAGCCGGGGGATGAGGCGGCGCTGGCGGAGGCGATCGCGAGGTTGGGGGCGGACCCGGAGGGGCGGGGGCGGATGGGGGAGGCGGGTCGGGCGCATGCGGACAAGCTGTTTACTTTTGCGGCGACGGCGGCTGTTTTGGGGCAGAAACTGGAGGCGGTGGCGGTGAAGGAGCCGGTGCCGAAGCGGGTGGAGGTACCGATTGTTTATTTGGTGCATCGGTGGGAAGGCGGGCCTTTGCTGTGGAACGGGCCGCGACTGGGTGATGGGGTGCGGTGGATGGCGGAGGAGGTGGTGTGGCCGGAGAAGGGGGGGGATCGGGAGGCTTTGGAGGGGGTGGAGATGCTGCCGGATGCGAGTGTGATCGAGTCCCTTTGGCTGCGGCGGGCGGAGGCGCGGCGGGTGCTGGAGGAGGCGCGGGGGTTGTGGTCTGATCATGTGAGCGGGGAGGCTTTTTACCGGGCGGCGCGGCATGCGGTGTATTTGGCGGAGGTGCTGCCGAAGCGGGGCACGCGGCATGTGCATGCGCGGGGGAGTGAGGCGCTGATGACGGTGTGGTTGCTGAGGCAGTTGCTGCCGGGTCTGCACATCAGTTGCGGGATTGAGGATGAACCGGGGTTGTCGCGGTCGTTGCTTGGCCGGGTGCTTTCGATTTTTGATTTGGTGAGTGTTTCGGATACGAAGCTGGCGGGGCAGTTGGGTGGGAAGGCGAAGGATGAGCTGCAGTTGAGTGACCGGGTGCGGCGGGCGGAGTTGCGGCTGGGGCCGGTGCGGATCAAGCGCAAGGTTGCGGCGGCGGCTGTGGATCGGGAGAGGTTGGAGAAGGTTTTTTTGAATCGCATTCGGGAGGCGATGCCTGCGTCTTGATATGAATCCACGTCTTGCTGTCGTCATTCCGGTTTACAACCATGCGCACTTCATTGGGGAGGCGCTGGAGTCGGTACTCAACCAGACGCGGAAGCCGGATCGGGTGATTGTGATTGATGACGGGTCGAAGGATGATTCGCTGGCGGTGATGGAGCCGTTCAAGGCGCGGGGGGTGGAGGTGTCCGGGAGGGAGAACCGGGGGGCGCACAACACGATCAATGAGTTGATTGGACTGGCGGCGAAGGATTGTGAGTGGATCAGTATTTTGAATTCGGATGACCGGTATTTGCCGAACCGGTTTGAGCGCTGCTTTGAGACGGCGGCGGCGAATTCGGGGAAGTCGGTGATCACGACGCGGCTGGAGGTTATCGATGGGGAGGGTAAACGAATGGCGGAGGATGAGCCGAGGGCGCGGTGGTTTTACGGGGTGCAGTCGCTGGGAGCGGCGGGGGATTTGACGCCTGCGGCGTGGTTGGGGCGGGGGAATTTCATTGCGACGACGAGCAATGTGTTTGCGCGGGCGGAGTATTTGGTGGCGAATCCGTTCCGGCCTTACCGATTCATTCACGATTACTTTTTTTTGGCTGGGGCGGCGTTCCGGGATCAGATCGCGATTTGTCCGGAGGTGCAGTTGCAGTATCGGGTGCATGGGTCGAACACGATCACGACGCGGCCGGAGCCGTTGATTCGGGAGATGCTGCGGATGCATCTGGATTTGTATCGGCACTATGCGGGGGAGTTGAGGGGCGATGCAGGAAAACGTGAGCGGTTTTACGAGTATGGGCAGGCGATGTGGGAGAACATGTCCAGCCTGCATGCGGGGATGCTGCAGGTGCTGCTGGCGCAGTTGGCGGCGGGGGTGACGGAGGAGGCGATCGAGGCTCTGGTGGCGGGTTTTGAGGCGCCGGAGTTTGAGGTGGCGCCGAACCGGACGCTTGCGGGGGCTTACGATGGGAAGGAGCCGCTTTCGGCGGCGGTGATCAGCCGGCGGTTGGATGCGCTGCGGGAGAGTACGAGCGGGTTGCAGGAGGAGAAGGCGGCGTGGGGGGAGTTGGCGAAGTTAAGGGCGGCGATGGGGCGGAGCCGGTGGGTGGCGCTGGGGACGCTGCTGGGGATGACGGGGGCGCTGAGGAAGAATGAGGGGGCGGGGGCGGTGGAGAAGCTGGCGCGGTTGCGGGGAGCGTGCGGGGCTTCGGGGTGGTTGAAGCTAGGGGCGGCTTTGGGGGCGAAGGGGGCGGGAGAGTGTTTGCGATTTGGTGGGGCTGGGGAGTGATAAATATGGGGGCCCAACTTCAGTGGACTTGGAGGTGACCTCTAGCTTGGGTTAACGGGTGGTTGACTGCCCAAAGGGTCAGCTGTTGAAGCTTGACCCCGTTTCCCTGAGTTGATTGGGGCGCTGCGGCGGGTGTAGGGACCGGAGGGGCTTGTTTTTGGGTCACACTAAGACACTAAGGCACAAAGATGGGAGGGGAGAAACGGTCGGGAATTCGCGAGCTTTAAGGGCTGAGTCAGGCTTGGAGTTCGATGCGTTGTTTGATTTCGGGCGGTTCGCTCAAGGTGGGGCAGACGGCGATTTGAGCCAATTTCTTGTTGCATGGAAAACGGTGGTCACGATGCCAACCAGGCCGCCAAAAAACAGACCGAACAATCCGAACAATGGCGTGAGAGCGGGCAATGATTTGAATCCTTCTGCATACGCCATCGCAGAGTCGTCGTTGTAGATTCGTCTGGAATCTTCGTGGTGCAGAAGGATGTAGGATTCCTCAGCCAAGACGTATAGCACTGACCAAACGACGAATAACGCTGCACTCAGCGCGGCGGCCGAAAGCATAGTGATGCGAGCTTCGATGAACGTTTTCTTCCAGCGACTCAGTCCCATTGTGAGCAGGAGAGAGATGAAGGCAGATCCGACCAAGAAACCTTCGAGTGAAACCGACCCTCCCCGCACTTCTATCAAGTAGAAGTGGATGAACAGCAGGGCGAAGGTAAAGCAACTGAAGATGACGAAGAGCATTTGTTCACGTCCACGTGGGGTCGCTTTGCGATGGGGGCTGTTGAGTGGGTGGGGTGCTGCGGAATCGGAATTCCGCGCGCCGGGCGTTTTTTAGCGTGGGGTGCGCTGGGCTTTTTTGGGGGAGCTGAGCATGCCGACGAGGAGGCGTTCGAGGACGATTTGGTTGTCGAGCTGGGTGGTGACGAGTTTTTGGTTGGCGTCGAGGCAGGCGGCGAAGGCGTGGTGG
>JAIYDW010000188.1 GCA_027487315.1 Verrucomicrobiaceae bacterium
CAGAACTCACTGCGCACGACACTGAGGGTCGCCCGCTGCGTGCCGGTGGCGTGAGGACCGTCCCAGGTCTCGCCCGCATCGGCACTGGTCCAGGCATTGACGGCATCTTTGTCGGTCATTACAAGAAGCTTGCCATTGCATTTCAGCGTGCCGCGTCCCGTGGAGGCTTCGAGTCCTTTGGGTGCGATCCATTGCCACGTCTTGCCATTGTCATCGCTGGCAAAGAGATGCCCAAACTTGGCGCCGTCCTTGCCGCGATTGTCCCCCAGCGCGAGGAAACGCCCACTCGCATCCCCGCAATACACAGCGCCAACGTGATGCGTGCTGAGCTTGCCGCGCGGATCATCCTTGAACGCTCCCCACATGCCAAAGACATCGAAGGTCTTACCAAAGTCAGCCGTGGCGGTGAAGGTCATGTAGCCACTGGTGACAAAAATGCCCTTGCCACCGGCGATGCCCCATGCGCCCGGCATCACGCGTAGGTCGCCTTTGCTCTCGGGGAACTCGGCGGCGCCTTTGGTGAGGTGACGCCAGTTCAACGCATCGTCAGAGGCCAGATAGATCGTCGCACCACCCCAGCCGACTGGCACCGCAAAGACGCCGTTTGTGTAAGCGATCGCCTTCGTCGCCCACGGGCCATGATCCGCACCTGGAGCAGCAAAGAAAGCCTGCTTCCATGTCACGCCATCATCCTTCGACACAATGATGCGACCCCCATGCCCCACGACCACAAACGCCCCCACCTTCGGCTGCGGCTTGAAATCACCCCCGAGCGAAATGGACTCACGAATCTTCGCATCCTCCAGTGATTCCGCCGATGCCGCGAAGGTATTGAGCGAGATAAGGGCGATGAGAAAAGCGAGAGGCAGTGGCTTCATGGAGACAAGAGATAGGAATGTGTGTTGGTGAATAAAAACGGATGAAGGAAAAAGGACGATCACATATTCAGATCGTTTCGGCTTCACCCCAGCCCCTGCAACGCCTCCACGCTATCGCCGAATTTGTCCAGCTTCACGCCCATGCGCTGCGCGAGTGCGAGATAGAGGTTGCAGGCGCGCTGGCGTTCGGCGGGGAAAGTGCTGGCGTCGAGGTAGCGTCCACCGGTGATGGTGCCGCCGCCGTGGCCGGCGAGAATCATCGGGAGATTGCGGCCATCGTGGCTGTCGCCGTTGAACATGTTGCTGCCGAATTGCAGCATCACGTTGTCGAGCAACGTGGTGCCGTTGCCTTCGTCCACCTGTTTCATCTGCGCCATGAGATAGGCGAGCTGCTCAACGTGGAACTGGTTGATGCGCTGATACGACGCGAGCTTCTTCGGGTCTTCCTTGTGATGCGAAATGCTGTGGAGTTGCTCGTTCATCACGCCATTGAGGAAGCCGAACTTCATGTGCGACACGTCGCGGTTAAAGATGAGCGTGGCGACGCGGGTCTTGTCCGTGCGCCACGCGAGCAAGATGAGATCGAGCATCATGCGCATGTGCTCGCGCACGTCCTGCGGGAGTTCGGCGGCGGGGCGCTCCATGTTCGGCTTCGCCAAAGTGGGACGCCAACCTTCGAGGCGTTCCTCTTTCGTCGCGCGTTCGATGCGTTGCTCAAGGTTGCGCACGCTGGTCATGAATTCATCGAGCTTCTGCTGGTCCTGCGCGCCGAGGCCGCGGCGCGTGTCCCTCGACTGCGCGAGCACGGCGTCGAGCACGCTTTTGTCGCGCAGCAATCCGCTGGTGTCGAAGAGCCGGTCAAACACCGCTCGCGGATACACTTCGGGCGCGATGGGCGTGTTCTTCGACGACCATGAAACCGTGCCGTAATACACACTCGGCACACCGCCGCGCAGACCGCTCTCCGCTGGCTCCACCGCGAGCACGAGACTCGGCACCGCCGTCTCCTTGCCCGTGTGCCGCGCGATGACCTGGTCAATGGACTCGCCTCCCTCGGGAATGATGGTCTCCTTGAATTGCGCGCCGCTGAGGTAATTCGAGAACAGCGGCCAATGCGGTCCACTGGTGTTGTTGAAGACATGCAACTCGCGCAGCACCGTGATGTCGCGCTTGAACGCGGCGAGCGGTTGCAACGTGCTCGAAAGCTCCATCGAATCGCCTTCACCCTTCGCCCACCACTCATGCGGGTTCACGCCATTGGCGAAAAGCATGCAGCCGTAGCGCACGGGTGCCTTGGCGTTCTCGGCAGCTTTGCCACCTTGTGCCCATGCGAACGAGGGAAGCCAAGGCAGAGCCAGCGTGGCTCCGGCTCCTCGCAGGAAGGCACGGCGTGAGATGGATGAGGTGCGTTGGTTCATGGTTTGTTGTTCTTCGAGGCGTTGAGTTGCCGGTAGACGACGGCGTTTTTCGATTGACGACCTGCGAGGAGAAGGTCGAGGTGCCCGTCGCTATCCAGGTCGCGAATTTTCAAATCATAAGCCTGCTGGTCGTTGCCGGTGTCGATGTCGTGCGGCTGAAATTTCCCGCCACCGAGGTTCTCCCACCAGCGCACGACCTTTTGCGAAAAGGAACAGCCGGCCGCGTCGAGGTCGCCATCGCCATCGAGGTCCGCGATGTCAAAGGCATGCACGTCGCGCAGGTCCGCATCAATGATGTGCTTCGTCCATCCAGGCGCGGCGAACCAATAGACGCCCGTGCCGTGTCCGGTGCTGCCGAACATGTCGAGTTGGCCATCGCCATTGAGGTCCGCCGCGCGGGGATGAGTGGCGCCCGGCTCCATCGCGATGACGTGACGCCTCCATTCCTGAGCGAGCCCGGCGGGTTGCTCCCACCAGGTGAAGCTGCCTTCCGCCGAAGCGCCGAGCAGCACATCGCCGCGTCCGTCGGCATTCAAGTCAGCGAAGTCCATGTAATGCGGACGCCCCGTCGCCTTGCCAGTCGTGACCATGCGGCGCAGCGAATTGACATCCGCCCCCTTGGCGAACGGCACCGAAAACCACGCGAGACTGCTCTCGAGATGCGGCCCGGCGAAGCTGTTCGCGAGCAGGTCCGCTTTGCCGTCGCGGTTCACATCGCCCTTCCACACGCCATGCACGCCGTGCAGTTCGCGGTCGAGTCGGTGCAGCGGCCACGCGGTCCCGGTGCGCTCGGTGTTCTCCAGCCACGCGACGGTCCAGTCTTCGCCTGCGGGTTGGTTCGATGGTTTGCCAGCAGCGAGTGCCTCGCGGTGTTTGATCCAGTCGGAAGACGAACGTCCGAGAGCGACATCGAAATCACCATCGCCGTCGCAGTCCAGGGCGATGGCATGAATGGTTTTTCCACCGGGCGTGTCGGCGAGTTCCACGATGCGCCAATCGGGTGCGAGGATTGTCCACACCTTGGTTTCGCCGACGGCGATAAAATCGCTCTTCCCATCGCCATTGGCATCCAGCGCCTCGACCGCCCAGATATTTTGCGGCAGAGCAAAAGCATGCCGCTCAAACTCAGGCGCCGCGTTCGCCAACCCGGCGACGATTAGCGATAAGCAAGCTGTGGTAAAGCAATGGCTGGTATGCCGCGTCGAGTTCATGGTGTGCGACGAGTGTTGAATTGCGGGCTGGTGACGATGGCTTCGACGAGGGAGGAAAACTTGTGGCCGTCCTGCGCGAGCGAGGTGTTCATACGGTCGAGCAGGGCACGGTCGCCTGGGAGCACGGCGCGGCCGAGGGCGTAGCCGAGGAGCTTGCGCGTGAAGTGGCGGAAGACTTCGTCCTGATGGTCGCGCAGATATTTCTTGAGGCCGGTGATGCCGTTCAGCGCGGTGCCGTCGTGCAGGGTGTCGGTGCTCACAATCGCGTCGCCGCTGCGGTCGGCTGTGCGCCAGCGGCCGATGGGGTCGAAGTTTTCCAGCGACACGCCCATCGCGTCGAAGCGTGCATGGCACGCGGCGCAATTCGCGTCGGAGCGATGCTTCGCGAGCTGGTCGCGAATGGGCAGGCCGTCGGCGGATTTTTCGTCCTCGGAAATCTTTCCCACATTCGGTGGCGGCGCTGGAATCTTGCGCCCGAGGAATTGCTCGACGACCCACACGCCGCGCTGCACGGGACTGGTGCGCAGCGGCAGCGAGGTCTTGGTGAGAAAGAGCGCCATCGTCGGCAGGCCGCCGCGCTGCGCGCCAGACAATGAGACTTGGAGAAGAGGAGATGGGGAAAGTGGCGTCGTCTCCTTGTCTCCTTGTCTCCGCGTCTGATTGTCCTCCCACTTCAGTCCGTAGTGCTTTGCCAGTTCCGCGTTCGCGAAGGTGTAGTCGGCGTCGAGCAGCGCGGTGAGCGGGCGGTCGTTGCGGATGAGGTCGGTGAGGAAGGTCGTGACTTCATCGAACATGGCCTGACGCAGCGCAGGCGTGAATTCGGCAAAGCGTTTCTCGTCGGGGCCGGTGAACGATTCGAAGTCGCCGAAGCCCCAGAGCTGCGCGGCGAAATCCGTCGCGAGCGAGGCCGCGCGCGGGTCCTTGAGCATGCGCTCCGCCTGCGCGACGAGCACGGCGGGGTCACGCATCTTGTCCGCCGCGGCGAGACGGAGCAGTTCATCGTCGGGGATGCTCGCCCAGAGGAAGAAGGAGAGGCGTGAGGCGAGTGCGTGTGAGCTTTGCGGGAGAGTATTCTTTCCCGTCACCAAATCCTGCGCACTCGGAACGAACGTATCCGCCTCGCGGCCGCGAAACAAAAAATCCCGCGACACCAACACGGTGAGCAGCGGCACCTTCATCGCGCTGTCGAAGCTCACGCCCTGCGCGGCGGCTTCGCGATACAGGCGCATGAGTTTTGATTGGTCGTCGCCGTTGAGTTCGCGGCGCCATGCCTTTGTGGCGAATACCTCTAGTATTCCACATGCCTTCTCTTCGAGCGCCGCTGCCGGAGATGGTTGCGCGAGGGCGAGAAGCCGCTCTTCCATCACGAGCAATTGCGCGAGAGCTTCGGGTGTCGCGTTCCGGCGCACCTCGGCGACGGTGTAAAAATACGGGGCGTTCGGTTCGGCTTTCTCCGCCGTGTGCCCCGGCCACGGACCGCCGATGGCTTCGAGGCTCGTGCGCGTCCAGTCGGCGAAGAGATTGCGTTCGGCATTGAGGCCGAGCTTCGTTTCGTTCGCCTCAGCGACGTTGCGTTTACGTAGCAGTTGTCCGCGCTCCTTGTTCGGGTCGGTCTTCGCATTGCCCTTCGCGTTCGCATCTCTCCCGCCAAAGACGAAACGCCCCGGCACAAAGCTCTGCGACGCCGGTTTTTCCTTGAGCACGAGCGCCTGCACGCTCGCGACCTTCGTGCGGTTCTTGTCGAG
>JAIYDW010000156.1 GCA_027487315.1 Verrucomicrobiaceae bacterium
ACGGCTTCGGGTTCTGATTCGGGAAGCGTGGCTTCTGGAGTTGGGGTAATGACCTCGGGTTCGGGAAGCGTGGGTTCCGGTGTTGGAGGGACGACCTCGGGTTCAGGGAGAGGAACTTCAGGGGTATGGGACTCTTCGATGGGCTCGGTGGTGGGAGTGTCTTCGAGAGGTTCAGCGGGTGATGCTGAGTCGCTGGATGGGAGGTCTTCGGTTGCGGTTTCTGATTCGACAGGAGCCACTGGTTCGGTCGATGATGGTTCGACTGGTTCTTCGCTTGGCGTTGTGGTGGCGGGTTTGGCTTTGGGGATGAGGAGCTTGGGGAGGGCGGGTGTTTCGCCCTGGACGCCGAGGGTGACGAGGCCGTCTGAGTACTCGATGACGTAGCCTTCGTTGGCGAGCCAGCGGATGTCTTTGAGGTAGCCGAGTTGATCGTCTGTGAGAGCGGGGGGCGTAGTCGAAGGGGATTCGCTTGCAGCGGCGCCTTCCGTGGTGACTTCAGGGGCGGGTGTGGGTGCAGGCGAGAGGTTGTTGAGGAGGTCGTTGAGTTGCAGGCCACCGGGAGCCTCTTTGAGGGCTTCGACGATGGAGGTGACGCGGAAGGCGAAGACGGTGGAGCGGTCGATGGCCTTTGGGCGAACGCGGCAGACGAACATTTTGCCGGAGCGGCGTTTGAAGGTTTTGAGGCCGCGGCGGTCGAAGCCGGCGGAGAGTCGTTGCGACATTTCGAAGAGGTGCTTGCGAGCGGCTTCGACGGATTGGCGCAGGAGAATGAAGAGAGCCGGGGAGAGTTTGTTTTTGTCGATGTTGCCGGGGACGGTGACATCACGCGATTCGACGACGGCCTGAGCGCCATGATTCTTTTTGAAGTGGGCTTCGACTTCCTGGCGTGAGGCGAGGGCGTTCGAAGGCAGGCTGGGTGGTGGGGGGGCGGCGGGTTCGCTGGCTTCTTCGGACTCAACTGGTTCGGTGGGTTCGATGGGGGCTGCGGGTGCTGGCGCTGGTGGGGCTTCCTGAGGTTCGGATGAGACGGGGATCCAGCGGGTGGCTTTGCGCTGCTGGTCTTTCCATTTTTGGACGGTCTCGGGATTGTTGTCGGTGCGGATGCGGCGCTTGTAGTCTTCAAGCGGCATGTTGCCGAAGCGTTCGCGATGGAGGCGAATGATGTTGGTTTGGAAGCTGTGGTGGCTGGCGGGTCCGAGGAGTTCGCCGCTGAAGCCGCAGATGGCGACGGAGGGGAAGTTGCCTTTGGGTTCTTCGAGTTCGATTTCTTCGACGCGATAGAAGGTTTCGAGAGCGGGGCCGCGGAGGACATGCTGGAGGGCTTCGTCGCGACTCACGAAGAGGCCGCCGTCGGAAGGTGTGCGGAAGAGAGGCTGGGGGCGTTTTTCGTCGCAGAGGAAGCGGACGCCGAAGCGTTCGCCACCAGCGAGGACGAGCCGGGAGACATCGAAGAGGCTGAAGGCGTGGCCGGTGGAGCGGATGTGGGCGCTGAGGGCGTCGAGGCTTTTGTCTTCGGGATGAACGGAGACGTTGACGTCTTTTGGGAGGTCGACCCATTCGCGTTGGGGCGGGCCGTCGTGGTGGCGTGAGTCGCGACCGCGGAAGCCGCCTTCGCCGCGAGGCGGGCGGGGTCCATTGCGGTCGCCGCCGCCTTCGGGGCGACGTGAAGGGGGGCGATCACCGCGAGGAGCGGAGCTGGGGCCGCCGGGGCCGAAACTGGAGCTGCGTCCGCGTCCGCGGTCTTGGCCACCACCGCCGGGTCGGCGTTGATCGCCACGCTGAGGGCGGTCGTGATCGTCGTATTGACGTGCCTGGGTTTCGGGGGTCTTGCCGAAGTCAGAGACCCAAGCGGGCATGATCTTGAGATCGGAGAGATCGAGTCCGGAGCGTTTGGCGGGTGCAGGCGGTGCGGCGGCCTCCGGTTGCTGGGCAGGTTGAGGTGCAGCTTCGGTTGAGGCCGGGACGGAGATGGGAGGTTGGGCGTCGGAGTCGCTCATGAGTGGGTGGGCATTATGATGCAGTTCGCGCTGAGCGCTAGCTCGCATTTCTTGCTTGAACAGATGATTGTTTTGAAGAGGTGAGGGAGAGGGTTTGTGATTTCTGGATTTGCGGAGGGGGTTTTCACGGTGTGAGATGAGGGATGGATGAGATCGTGTTTTACAATCGCCTCACGGGTCAGATGGAGACTGAGCAGGTGTATGGTGAGGGTTTTTTGAAGTGGGTGTATGGGTCGATGTTGGGGAAGCTTTCGCTGCATGCGCTGGTGAAGCGGGCGGTGTTCTCGAGTTGGTATGGGCGGCGGATGGATGCGGCGGCGAGTCGGGCGAAGATTCGACCGTTCATTCAACAGTTCGGGGTGCCGGTCGAGGAGATGGCGGATCCGGTGGAGAGCTTTGCGACCTTCAATGATTTTTTTTATCGGCGATTGAAGCCGGAGGCGCGGCCGATTGATGGGGATGAGGGTGTTCTGGTGATGCCGGCGGATGGGCGGCATTTGTTGATTGAGGATGTTTCGAAGGCGTCGGATTTTTGGGTGAAGGGCGTGCGGTTTGATTTGCGGGCGTTTGTGGGTGATGCGGGATTGGCGGACGAATTTGAGGGAGGGAGTTTGTTGATTTCGCGATTGTGTCCGGTGGATTACCATCGGTTTCATTTTCCGTGTGGCGGGGTGTCGGGGCGGGCGGAGTTGATCAATGGGTGGTTGTATTCGGTGAGTCCTTTGGCGTTGAGGCAGCGGGCGTCGATTCTTTGGGAGAACAAGCGGTATCGGACGGTGATTGAGGAGAGCGCGTTTGGGCGGGTGGTGTTTTTTGAGATTGGAGCGACGTGTGTGGGGTCGGTGGTGCACACGGTTGGGGACGGGGTTAGGGTGGAGAAGGGGCAGGAGAAAGGGTATTTTCGGTTTGGAGGTTCGAGTGTCGCGACGTTGGTGGCGAAGGGGAAGGTGAAGTGGTCGGAGGATTTGCGGGAGCAGGGTGCGCGAGGGGTGGAGGTGTATGCGAGGATGGGGGAGAGGGCGGGGGTTTTGGGGGGTGGGGGGAAGTAATCAGTAATCAGTGGTCAGTGGTCAGTGGTCAGTGGTCAGTGGTCAGTGGTCAGTGGTCAGTGGTCAGTGGTCAGTGGTTGAGGGGCGTCACGCGGAGTGATGGTGGGTATTTTGGAGGGGTTGAATATTTGGGTTTAGGAAATGATTTAAGAAAAGTAATTGCAGTCGTTGTTGTTTTTTTAGTTGGGCGTGATAAGTTTTGGGAACTTTTATTGTCCATGATTGATGTTTCTCGGTTCAAAGGATTGGGTCAGGTGGCTGCAGCGATGGTGGCGGTGCTGACGTTGAGTCAGTGTGCTTTGCCGCCTGGGACGGCGTGGACGGTGATCCGGAAGGATGGGGTGAAGGATTATTTTGCGATCTCGTGGGGGAAGAAGCCGGTGCCGGATTATGTGAAGGAGTTGGTGCCAGAGGCGTTTGGGTTGCCAACGCCAGAGGTTGATGAGGGTGGTGGGGAAGGGACGAAGGAAGAGGAGGAAGGATTGATCGCGGAGAGCGAAGCGTTTCCGGAGGTGCCGGGGACGTTGCCGGAGGATTGGGCCCGGCCTGTGGAGCCGGTGTTTCCTTTGATGGCGACGGAGCCGCCAGCGTTGGTGGATGGCGGGACAGCACCGGTGGGAGCGCAGGGGTTTGGGGTAAATCCGCTCTTGGGTGAGGTGGCGAAGGATGAGTTTGCGCAGGTGGATCTGCCTGATGCCGTGACGGAGCCGGTGGTGGCGATTGATGAGAAGGTGAAAGGGGGAGCTCCGGGATTGAAGATGAAAGATCCCGTGGCGGCTGGTCCTAGCGAGGAGGTGGTGAACCATCTGGCTGAAGGGTTGAAGGAGGGGACAAAGGCTGAAGTGGTTGAGGTGAAAGAGGTGGCGAAGTCTGAGGTGGTTGAGGTGAAAGTGGTGGCGAAGGTTGAAGGCAATGATGCGAATGTGGCGAAGTTTTTTCCTGAAATGGTGCCTGGTTCGGTGAGTGAGGAAGTGCCGTTTGGGTTATTGGTTGAGGGACGTCCGGGGTTTGTGAGGAGTCCTTATGCGCAGTCGCATCAGATTGTGGATGTGACGGGATTGAAGGTGGGAGCTTCGGTGAAGTGTCCGTTTTCCGGGAAGTTTTTCCGGGTGCCTGCAGCGCATGCGGCGATGAACGAAGCGGTTAAGGCGCAGGGGCCGGTGGAAGGCAAGATGGAGGCTCCTAAGGACGAGGAAGTGGAGTTGTGAGTGATTGGAAATGCCTGCGCAGGAATGGCGCTGGGTAACGTTGTTAATGGGACATGATGGAATCCCTTCGACGACTGATTTTTGCGGTATTTGTATTGGCGCTGGCCCTAGCGTTGTTTGGCATTTGGAGGCGGGGATCGGGGGAGTATGGGCTGTTGAATTTTTTAAGGGGTGAGAAGCCGTCTGATGTGTCGTTTACGCCGCCGGTGGAGCCGAGTTTGGATTTGGGTGAAGTGGAACTTTTGGCGAGGCTGGATGGTGAGTACTCGAAGCTGGCGGCGTCGGTGTTGCCATCGGTGGTGAGTGTGACGACGAAGACGGTTCGGCAGGGGGGGTATGGGTGGCATCCGTTCTTTGGGCTGGTGGGGACGCAAGCGCAGGTGATTCCGGGTTTGGGGTCGGGTGCGATCATCAGTAAGGAGGGTCATGTGGTGACCAACTTCCACGTGATCGAAGGAGTGAATGAAGTGATGGTGACGACGCAGGATAAGAAGTCGTATCCGGCGCGCTTTCTGGGGGCGAATCGGCAGCGGGACATTGCGGTGTTGAAGATTGACTCCAATCGAAAGGATTTTCCGGCGCTGAGGTTTGCGGATTCGGATGCGGTGAAGGTGGGGCAGTTGGTGTTGGCGGTGGGGAATCCGTTTGGGTTGAGCGGGACGGTGACGCGGGGCATCATCAGTGCGCGTGACCGGCATTTGAGCGACAGCTCATTGGATTACTTGCAGACGGATGCGGTGATCAATCCGGGGAATTCAGGCGGGCCACTGGTGAATGTGAGGGGGGAGATTTTGGGGATCAATGTGGCGATTTATCGGGGGGATGAGAATGTGCGGGCATGGCAGGGGGTGGGGTTGGCGGTGCCGGCGAAGGATGCGGAGGCGGTGATCAAGGCGGTGTTGAATCAGGAGCAAGACATTGAGCCGGGGTATCTGGGTTTGGAAGTGGCGGCGGAGACGGTACGATTGGAGGGGGCGCAGGGTCCGGGTCAGGTGGTGGTGGGAGCGTTGGTGACGGCGGTCATGCGGGGTTCACCGGCGGCGGTGGCGGGGATTTTGCCCGGGGATGTGGTGGTGGCGTTTCAGCGGCAATTGATTGAGTCGCCCTCGGGATTGTTGAAGTCGATTCGGTCATTGCGACCTGGGCAGGAGGCGGTGGTGAGGTTGGTGCGGGAGGGACAGGAGTTGGA
>JAIYDW010000244.1 GCA_027487315.1 Verrucomicrobiaceae bacterium
CATCACTTCTGCCGTTCACATCCGCCTTCGGCGATCCCACAAAAACATAGTCACTTGTGATGGCCACCGCGCTTCCAAATTCATCGCCATCTGCCACATCCGCAGGCACCACATCCGTACTCACTGTCCCCCCTGGCACCATCCTCGAAAACGTCACCATCCCACAGCTCATCTTCCCCCCCACATCCCTGCTTGGCGATCCCACCACAAACTGCGCCCCCAAAAGTCCCATCACAGTGCCATAGCCGCAAAACTCCTGGCCTATCACCGGATTGAAAAACGTTCTCGTTTTTCCATCCACACACGACATGCATCTCACGATGCCTTGAAAAGCATATTGATCGAACACCGGATTCTCCGCCACCCATCCGGTCGGCATTCCCACCAAAAGAGTATCCCCATCCACCGCAAGGCTTCCAATGCTCGCTGCATTGATCGCCTGCCCCTGATCAAAAGCTTGCGTCCATACCCTCGCCCCAGTCGACAACTCGAAAGCGTGAACACGATTCGCCGCTTCGACAATAAAAACCCGACTCCCATTCACCGCAATCAATCCACCAAATCCCCCGCTCACCATAGGCTTCGGCGAACGCAACCGGCGCAGATACTTGCCCGTCACAGCACTGAACACCTGCACCTCTCCCGCCGCCCCAGCTCCACTGTAGGTCGCACTCGGTATTCCAACCACAATGTAGCTTTCGCTCACCGCGACCGATTGTTTGCTGCCCGAAATGGACGACGTTCCTGAAGGAAACGTCAACTCTGACGACATGCCCGTCGTCGCATAAACGGCTGCCGTCTGAATCCAAGACAAACCCAAAACAAGCCCAAGAAGATGTCGTTTCATAATCAAAAGCGGAACCCGCCCCGCACGTTCTGACTCTCCCTCATCCTCTCTTCCCAACCAATCCGCCTATAGTCCTAGGACTTTAGGCGGAGACGCCCCCTGCTCCCCGTCACCAGCCAACCAAGCTGCTCGTGCTCTCTCGCCAGAGGCAAAAAGGCAACGGCAACATCCCGTTCGTGGATGACAGACCACCCTCGGGTTCTCGACACACTTCCTGATCACCTTTCCGCTCAAGCCTCGGGCCTGCAGTTCGTCACGGGTGTGTGCGGTTAGATTCATCGAATGCGAAAGGGGCAATGATTGATGCCGCCTACCTCAAGGTGGGCTCCAAGTTGCAACGGCACCCCAAGACTGTCATCCCATCGCCATGCCCACAATCCGACTAAAGACCTAGCCTGATCGATTCAATCAAACCGCCGTCGGAGGCTCGTGCCCCAGATCGGTTGAGCCTCGATTCAAATGTGCTCGCCCAGTGTCAGACTCGACAAATCGTCCGCATTTGTCTCAAAAACAGGCAACACCACCGTAAAAGTCGTCCCCTGTCCCGCCGCTGATACCAGCGTGATGCTGCCGCCATGAAACTCAACACACCGCTTCACAATCACCAATCCCAACCCCGTTCCCGGAATGTCCCCCACATTTGAAGCTCGATTGAACGACTCAAACAGGTGCTCTTGATCCTTCTCAGGAATCCCAATCCCGCGATCAGCAATGGAACAAATCGCACTGACTCCCTTGCGCTCGATTCTAACAGTCACTCGTTCCCCAGTGGGTGAATACTTCACCGCATTGGAAATGAGATTTCCCAAGATGTGCCGAATCAAGGCTTCATCTCCAACTGCCCCATCCAACTCACCTTCGGTCTCGATATAAA
Source organism: Verrucomicrobiaceae bacterium (assembly GCA_027487315.1). Lineage (GTDB taxonomy): Bacteria > Verrucomicrobiota > Verrucomicrobiia > Verrucomicrobiales > Verrucomicrobiaceae > JAGRPD01. Next base: position 1,722 of record JAIYDW010000244.1, read on the forward strand.
TTGGGCATCGGCTTTCAGAAATGGATTGCTGTTCATCGACGATCTTTTGAATGAGCCCCACCAAGTTCAAAGGCATCGGCTTGAATCCTAACTTCCCAGCTTCGACACGCCCAAGTAACAACACATGCTCCATCAGGCTCGCCATATTCCGCGTCGCCGAATAGATATCGTCACAGAGTTCCCGCCTCTTGTCCGCAGACAGCTTCTCGTCGTAATGTCGGATAACCTCCACCGCAGACATCGTCACTCCAAGAGGTGTCCGAAATTCATGACTCACCATCCCCACAAATCGACTCTTCAACTCACCCAATTCACGCTCTGCCAGCAACGCCTCGTTTAACTCCTTCCGCGCAGCCTCCAACTCGGCCGTGCGCAATGCCACCCTCTCCTCCAAAGTGTGATTAAGCGTCAGCATCGCCTCTTCCGCCCGCTTCGTTTCCGTAATGTCATTGTGAACGGTCACCACCTCCAACACCCGACCTTCAACGTCTTTGACGGGATACAAGACCCCCCCAATCCATCGGGTCTGAGGCGGATCCGTATTCACAGGGAACGGCACCGGCGGCACATCCACAGTCTGACCCTCATCAAACGCTAACCGAATCAAATTCACCGCTCCTGTCTTAATCAAATCAGGGTCTTTCAATGGATTGAATGCCAACCCCTGTTCTTCTGTCAGGTGAAACAGTTTACGCCATCAAGCATTCACCCTCTTGGTCTGCCCGTCCGGTCTGAAAATCTGCACACTCAGTGGACTCTGTTCAAACAACAACCGCCACCGTGTCTCACTCGCATGCGCCGCTTCACTCGCTACCCTGCTCTCTTGAAGTACCTCCTCACGCATGCGTCTTTCCCGCCCCCTAAAATACATCGACGACGCAACAAAGCCGCAGCCTAGTGCCGCCAAACTTGTAGCGAGAAAATGCACTTCCATCCGCTAAGCCATTCAACACCCAGCAGAAAAACGCAAACCCAAAAATAACGGACTCCCTAGGACCGATTCCATCCAGGAAAATGCCTCATCACACCGGCAAAAAACGCACAAAGCCAATTCAGGCTTTGTGCGCTCCCAATGGGACAGTCACACGGTTCCATTCGTCTATTTTTGAGCCGCTGAGCGCACGATCACTGAACTGATGTCATCCAGCACCACCACCGCTTCAAACAACTCCTGCCCCACCAACTCCGAGAGGTGGAGGATCGATGCGCTGACCTGAGCCACTTTGCCCTTGATCGTCTCACCTGACTCCAGTCGCAACTCGACCACCTGTCCTACCTGTCGTTGCAGCACCGCTTCAATCGTATCGTTGGCCTTGTATCCAAGCCCGATCGAAGGAGCCGCACAAGCCATGTTGCATACCACGACGGTCACAAAGAGAATGAGAAATGTTTTCATAGTTGGATTGAGTTAGAGATTCAGCCGGCACTTCTTATTTGATCAGACGGAGATTGCCAGGATACCGCAACAGCCACCCTTGCTGCGCCTTCAAAGCTCCAATCATTACCAGAACCAGCATCGCAAAGCTCAGCACACTGGTGCCGATACTCACTACTGTCGCCAAAGCCATCGACCCTAGCAGTCCGCTGATGAATCCGATTGGAAACAGGACAATCAAAAGCGTGATCCCCATGTTGAGCGCCTCCTTGCCATGCGCATCCACAGCAGGACTCGCTTTTCGTTTCAAGGGCCAGACGATCAATGGAATCAAATGGGCCAGAAGCACAAAAGTCCGTTCCTTGTCTATGGACATGTCTCCTTGGCCAAAGGCTGGAGCAGCTTCAATACGAATGGGAAGGCGATTACTAGGGTCAAGTGTTTCAGTTTTCATATGGGATTCAAATATCGTGTTGATGATGTCATTCAGGATGACGCCACCATCATGAACCCCTCGTCCCAAACCCGCTATCGGACCTCCGTCCTAGGACCAAAGTCGGAGCCCTACCCAATCGAGTTCAGATCGGAACTCGCCCAACCTCTCAACCCATCCGCGCACATCGACGTGCCATTCACCGCCTGGTATCGACCCCAAATCTCAATTGAATCACCTCCCAAAAGGCAACGCTCTCTCTCACTCATTTCAAATCGCGCTCGCCACGCCTCCTCTTCCAAACCTAACACGTTCGAGCGCCGCGCCTCAGCCGCCACTTCCTTCACACGATCTTCATATCGCATCAAGTGCCCAAGTGGATCATCTATCACACCAAAGTGTGTCAGATACAGTCGACTAAACTCACGCTCTCTCAATCTCTTCACCGATTGCAGGTAGGGCTCGAGTTCAAATTGAGGCGGCGCCGCCGCTACCGACAGATAAGCAGATCCTTCCAACTTCACGCCCGCCACATCCCCAGTAAAACATACATCGTTGACCGCAAAAGCATGATGATGCCTGGCGTGTCCCGGCGTCTCAATGGCGACGATTCGCTCATCTCCAAATGCAATTTCCTCCCCATCTCGAAGCGCAGTCACCCTCTCCTGCGGCGCCGGCATCACTTCCCCCCATAAGGAATCAAACGCCGCCCCATAGACCTGCCTCGCCCCGTCGATCAGTCGACTGGGTTCCACCAAATGCCTCTCCGCCCGCGGATGACAGAACACCTGGGCACCCTGATTCGCCCACCACCCAGCTGCACCCGCATGATCCAAATGCACATGCGTCACGAAAACCTTTTTCACCCTTTCCAAAACCACGCCACACTCAAGGACCCCCTCACAAAGCCGCTCCAACGTACTTCCAGGCCCTGTCTCGATCAGTGCAATCTCATCTCGACTCTCCAAAAGATACGCCGCAATCACTCCCGGCACTCCTTGGAATCTCAAATCAATCGTGTGGACCTTCATTCACATATCTCCTTCGCCGCGAAAACGACCTTCTGTTCCTCCCAAAGCCACTTGAACTGGACCATTGAAACGGCACAAACAAAAAATGAATCACTACCCGTCGCCTTCCTCCATCCAACAACAATCAAGATGACTCACTCTCAAACGAGGGCCTCGCTCCGTTTCCCACCCCTCGATGGACTAGCCGGATACCTCTATCCTAGAACCGCCCACCACGACCCGTCGGATTCGGATCCATGTCCAAAGGAACCGTAACCTGTGGGAAATCCTTCAGTGTCAGCGAGAACAGCAATCCAAAATCACTCACACCGTTTCGGTTGTCCCGAACCATTGCTCCAATCGAAGCCGACCAACTGCTCAAATCGCGATGCACCGAATAGCTTTGAAACTCAAGCGTGCTGTCGTCCATTTCATACACATGGTTCATCGAAAAACCCCAGTTCTCGTTCACACGCGTGTAGATCCGCGAGAACACCAAACTGCTGTCCTGAAAGAGAGGGTGTTCATTCATGAACTGTTGCCCAAGAGTCAAAGAAACCCGCTTCGTCGGCAACCACGTAAATCCGTAGTTCGCCTCAGTGAAGTTGTCATCACCACCGCCAATCGGAAGTTGTGTGTCAGCCCACAAACTGATCCAAGGAACAGGCCGCCAGAACAACTCGTTATACACATTGGATATATTCCGATCAAACTCAGGATCCTCGAAGAAGAGATCCGCATAAGTGTTCAACCCTGCCCAGGTATAGGTTTGCACCGCCTGCTCGGTAGCCTCCCGGAACGTCCCGTTCTCAGCAGACTGATAGTCGCGTTTCGTTTGTAGCAAGTTCCGCATCCCCACTCGTGCCACATTCCAGGACCGCAAATCGTCAACTGCCGTATACAACGGCACATCCAGTGAACGGGGCCGCGTTGTCGGAGCCAACCGATCAATGGAAGGAAAACCAACTGGCACATCAGCACTCAAATAGGAGTAGTTCATGTACGGTTGAAAAATATGACGCAGCCCGTCCAATCCAAGCGTCTTACTCTGAACATCATCCCACGTCTTGGTCAGCTTAAATGACACATCCATACCCGCGCTAAACAGCCCCTTCGTTCTGTTGGAAAAACCGTCTGCACCCTCAATATTGCTGTACTGGGTGACGCCCCCACCAATACGAGGCACCACATTCAACCATCCAAAAAACGTCTTTGGATACAGGAACTCGTGGTAACTGTGCAATCGGGTGAACCCAGGCTCTTCCAATCGACTCTTCAAGATAGCCAAGGCCTGCTGAACCTCGTTATTCGCCACAATGGACTGCGGATCAAGACCCAACACGCGCCGAAAGCCTGATTCATTCGAAACCGATGCTGTCGTGGGAAGTCCAGATAGGGGATCAATCGCCTGGTCCTGCTTCAGGAATTCTTCACCATCTTTGATCAATTGCCTGGTTTGATCGACTTCCACACTCCCAAACTTCTCCTGGTAAATGCCACCCGTCGTATTGCCCTGATAAAACAACCCTGTGTCAAAGATGGGTTGGCGAATGAAGTCGAATGCCAATTCCGGCAGTCGGCTCGCGGTCCGATAGAAGTCATTCAACTGAAATCGAGTCATCAATGTTGCCACATACCGATCATCCGTATGCACCAACGAGATCTGATTATCAGGCTCACGATTCGCACGAAACTCCTCGAAAAAGAAATCCTGATAAAAGAACTCATCGCTCATCTTGTTCAGGTCGATGTCCACATACCACGTGCTCTCCTCAGGACCTGGCACGTAAATGCGATGCTGGAAGTTGACGCGATATCTTCCCGTATCCAACGACTGCCGCTCAAAAGCTTCTCCTGCTCCCCCAGTCTGAGTCAAAGTCGGGTCGCTATCCTGAGCGTAATAAAGCTTCAAAGTTCCGAAGTTCGCCTGATTGTCCCTATGGCGCATCGAGATCAAATCCACACCACCAGCAACACCCCTCGAACTCCTCAGATCGAGCCGATACTTCGCCAGGGTATGGTCGCCATGAATGACCCCATATTGATTCAACAAGAAAGCTCCCCAGTTACTGCTCCAACCCGGTGTAAACGTGTATCCCACCTCGTCATCAAGTGGTTGGGAGATATACGGCAGCCAGAGAACAGGCGTGTTCCCCGCGTAAAGAGTCACCTGCTTCATCACAATCCGGTTCTCCGGATAAATCGTCATCTTCTTCGCCCGAACCTTGTAATTCGGATTCGCCACATCATGGGTCGTAAAGAAAGCGTTCTCTCCATCAATCCGCTCAATGAACTTCGTTTCGGTTTCAAACTTATCGGTCGAGTAAAGCACCGTCCCTGAGCCCTTCGCCATCGAACTGCGAATGTTGTTCCCCGTCAAATCGCCAGTCTTGATGTTGTAAACAATGCTGTCGCTCCGGTAAGTGATCCCCTCTTTCCACACCAGCACGTCTTCACGCGCCATCACATCGCCTGTGTTCGCGTTGTAATCCGCCCGACCCGCTTTGATCTCCGTCCCGCCGTATTCGATTTGCACATTCCCAGTGGCCGAGGCAATCCCCGTTACCGGATCAAAAGTCGTCTCAAGACCCTCAATGTTGATGTTACTGGTCAGGTTTTGAAGAAAATCCTGAGCGCCAACTGAGGCGCCAATCACCAAAAACAAGGCCAGGAAAGGGAGGTGACGATGTGTGGAAGTCATGGATCGATTTTAAGAGAGATTCCACAGCTGACTGAGAGCACAAAATCAGCCGTGTACGAGGCAGTCCTCTTTATCAGATAGGCCACGGGTTGGCGGGTGACAAGGCAAAAGATGGGATACCTTGGCTCCCCAGGAACACTTTTCCGCCAACTCCCTACCCAAGCGGAATCCGAACCCGTTTCGACCCCTTTTTCACCCCAAACACCCTCCTAAAGCGCAAATCCGCTCAAAATGCCTCGATTCAACCGGGGTGATGGAAAGGCGATTTCCCCGGCGCAAAATCAGCATTTCCGCCAACCTTGGATCCCCCTTCAACTCTTCCAGACTCACAAAACTCGGGAAATCCGCCTCCCAAGTCACCTCCACCATCAGCCAACGTGGGTCGTTCGGCAGACTCTTGGGATCGAAATAGTCTGATTCAGAATCAAATTGTGTCGGGTCCGGATACGCCGCTTTCGAAACCTTCACCAACCCCGCAATGCCCGGCACCGCCGTATTCGAATGGTAGAACAACCCAAGATCACCCACCTTCATCCCATCTCTCATGTAATTCCTCGCCTGATAATTCCGCACCCCATTCCAAGGCTCCGTCTTCTTCTTGCGCTTCTTCAGGTCGTCAAAAGAAAACTCATCGGGCTCGGATTTGAATAACCAGTAATTCATGTCCGCAAATGACGCCGAGGATTCCCTATGTCAATCTCAGGGAACCTCACTTCCACTTCTGAAGGTTGATTTTTGCTCTCCTTCGCTCCCTTTTGCTCCCAGTGTCCAATCCCTCCCCGCCAACCACGAGCCGCATTCGTTTGGCAGCCCTCTTTTTCCTCATGGCTCTCCCCATGGGCATGTGGACAGTCCCCCTCGGCAATGTGATGATCGCCTTCCAAAAAGGCCACCTCCTCCCCTGGGTCCTCGCCACCGGCGGCATCAGCGCCTTCATCTCACCCCTCGTCATTGGCGCTCTCGCAGACCAGCGCGTCTCCCCCACTCTCATCCTCCGCTGGCTCAGCCTTGCTACCAGCCTGCTCCTCGCTCTCGTATGCCGGGCCATCGAAGCCGGTTGGAGCGACGCCGCCATTCTTGCCTGCGCCCTCGCCATGTCTCTCGTTTCGACCCCTATGTGGGGCCTTGGCTCCTCAGTCGTCCTCTCCCAACTCCGCCAACCTGGTCGTCAATTCGGCCCCGTCCGCGCCTGGGCCACCATCGGCTGGATGGCCGGCGGTTGGCTCGTCAGCTACGTCCTCCACTCCGATTCCAGCGTCCTCAGCGGCTACGTCGCCGCGGGTTTTTGGCTCGCCGTCACCGCTTTCACCTGCACCCTGCCAATCATCCCTCCCCCCGACGCAGGCGGTCATCGCGGCTGGAAACAAATCCTCGGCCTCGACGCCCTCGACCTCCTCCGCGATCCCAATCACCGCATGGTCTTCATCACCGCCGCACTCTACACCATGCCCCTCGCGGCTTTTTACCCCTACTGCGTCCGCCATCTCAAAGAACTCGGCGTCCCTGGTCCCACCGGGATCATGACCCTCGGTCAAATCACCGAGGTCCTCGTCATGATCGTCCTCGCCAACCTCATGACCCGCTTCCGTCTCAAATGGGTCTTCCTCTCCGGCATCGCCTTTGGCCTCCTGCGCTACCTCGTCTTCATGCTCGGCACTCCCTCATGGATCATCACCGGCATTGTCCTCCATGGTCTCGCCTACACTCTCTACTTCATCACCACTCAAATCTACCTCGAAGACCGCATCCCAACCATCCAGCGCGCACGCGCCCAAGCCCTCCTCACTCTCCTCTCTAGCGGCGTCGGCAACCTTGCAGGCTTCCTCGGCAGCGGCCTCTGGCTGGCCTATTGCGAAAAATCCAACGGCGGCCATGTTCCCTGGTCCACCTTCTGGGGCGGCCTCGCCCTCGCCACAGGCTTCGTCTTCCTCTTCTTCGCAACCTTCTACAAAGGACGCGGCCGCCATCTCGAAAACTCCTAAACCCTAATTCATCACACCATGTTCACCGGCCTCGTCGAATCCACCGCCTCCGTCCTCTCCCTCGAAGAAAAAGGCCAAAGCGCCCGCCTCCTCCTCCACTCCCCCACCCTCGCCCCTCAAGTCGCTCTCGGCGACAGCATCGCCATCAACGGCTGCTGCCTCACTGTCGCCGCCATCGACATCCCCGCCGCCACCCTCGCCTTCGACCTCCTCGCCCAGACCCTCCGCGTCACCAGCCTCGGCGACCTCGCCCCCGGCTCCCTCGTCAACCTCGAACGCGCCATGCAAATCGGCGACCGCTTCGGTGGCCACTTCGTCCAGGGCCACGTCGACGCCACCGTCACCGTCCTCGATTGGTCACGCCACGGCCAGGACCACCAACTCACTGTCTCCCTCCCCCCCGAACACCGCGGCCTCGTTATCCCAAAAGGCTCCGTCTGCCTCGACGGCATCTCCCTCACCGCCGCCGAAGTCACTCCCGACTCCATCACCTGCTGGATCATCCCCCACACCATCGAGATGACCCACCTCAAATCCATGTCCCCAGGCCGCCGCCTCAACATCGAGTTCGACATGCTCGGCAAATACGTCCAAAACCTCCTTGCCGCCCGATCCTGAAAGCCAAACGACTGCAAACTACGCAGTCGTTACCTCGTATCTTGGGGACGCCATGAATCCCCTCCTCGACTTCCACCGTCTCCAGACCCGCCGCCAGTTCTTCGGAGACACCGGCCTCCGCGCAGGCAGCATCGCCCTCGCCTCGATGCTTGGCCATGAGATGGCCTCCGCCAGCCAACTCCAAGCCCCCCTCCCTGGCCTCCCCCACTTCGCCCCCAAAGCCAAGCGCCTCATCTACCTCCACATGAACGGCGCCCCGTCCCAGCTCGACCTCTGGGACTACAAACCCCAACTCCAATCCCACTTCGACAAAGACCTCCCGGAAAGCATCCGCAACGGCCAGCGCATCACCACCATGACCAGCGGCCAGGCCCGCCTCCCTGTCGCCCCCTCCATGTTCAAATTCACCCAACACGGCAAATCCGGCCGCTGGGTCAGCGAACTCCTCCCCCACACCGCCAAAGTCGTCGACGAACTCGCCGTCATCAAATCCGTCCACACCACCGCCATCAATCATGACCCCGCCTGCACCTACGTCATGACCGGCTCCGAGGTCCCGGGCAAAGCCTCCATCGGTTCCTGGCTCTCCTACGGCCTCGGCTCCGCCTCCAACGACCTCCCCGCCTTCGTCGTCTTCACCCCCTCCTTCCCCGCCGCCAGTCAGGCCCAGGCCCTCTTCACCCGCATGTGGAGCAGTGGCTTCCTTCCCACCAAATTCACCGGCGTCGCTCTCCGCGGCCAGGGCGACCCCGTCCTCTACGTCAAAAATCCCCCCGGCGTCGACCCCTCCAACCGCCGCGCCATGCTCGACGCCCTCGGCGAACTCAACCACCTCAACCACTCCCGCATCGGCGACCCCGAAATCCAGACCCGCATCGCTCAATACGAAATGGCCTTCCGCATGCAAACCAGCGTGCCCGAACTCACCGACCTCACCAAAGAATCCAAAGCCACCCTCGACATGTACGGCGACGACGTCCACCGCCAGGGCAGCTTCACCCAGAGCGCCATCCTCGCTCGCCGCCTCATCGAGCGTGGCACCCGTGTCGTCCAAATCCTCCACCGCGGCTGGGACCAGCACAACAACCTCCCCAAACTCATCAAAGGCCAGGTCGACGACAGCGAACGCGCCTGCGCCGCCCTCATCATGGACCTCAAACAACGCGGCCTCCTGGAGGACACCCTCGTCGTCTGGGGCGGCGAATTCGGCCGCACCGTCTACTCCCAGGGCTCCCTCACCAAAGACAACTACGGCCGCGACCACCACCCCCGCTGCTTCACCATGTGGATGGCTGGCGGCGGCGTCAAAGGCGGCATCGAGTTCGGCGAAACCGACGACTTCTCCTACAACATCACCAAAGACCCTGTCCACATCAACGACCTCAACGCCACCATCCTCCACCTCATGGGCATCGACCACCGCAAGTTCACCTTCAAATTCCAAGGCCTCGACCAGCGCCTCACGGGCGTCGAAGACCACCACGTCATCAAAGGCATCCTCGCCTAACTCCTCGTCCTCGTCCTACCCCATCGCCCCCGTCCCACGATGTCCCCCCGCCTCCTCCTCACCCTCCTCCTGCTCACCGGCCCCACCCACGCCGCAGGCACCCTCGACTTCAACCGCGACATCCGCCCCATCCTCTCCGACAACTGCTTCGCCTGCCACGGCTTCGACGCCAAAAAACGTAAGGCCGACCTCCGCCTCGACACTCCCGAAGGCGCCTACGCCGCCATCGACGGCGCTTTCCCCGTCAAACCTGGCGACGCCCAATCCAGCACCATCATCCACCGCGCCCTCGCCACCGACGAGGACGAAGTCATGCCCCCACCCGAAACCAACAAAAAACTCACCTCCTCTCAAATCGAAACCCTCAAACGCTGGATCAGCGAAGGCGCTGAATACAAAAAACACTGGAGCTTCGAACCCCCTGTCAAAACAACTCCCCCACCCATCCCCAATCCCCACATCCGCAACCCCATCGACAACTTCATCCAGGCCGAACTCCCCAAACACAACCTCTCGCCCGCCCCCGAAGCCTCCAAAGAAGCCCTCATCCGCCGCGTCACCCTCGACCTCACCGGCCTCCCTCCCACGCTCCAGGAAATCGACGCCTTCCTCGCCGACTCCTCCCCGGACGCCTACGAAAAACTCGTCGCCCGCCTCCTCAAATCCCAGCGCTACGGCGAACACATGGGCCGCTACTGGCTCGACGCCGCCCGCTACGCCGACACCCACGGCCTCCACCTCGACAACGAACGCAGCATGTGGCCTTACCGCGACTGGGTCGTCCGCGCCTTCAATGACAACCTCCCCTTTGACCAATTCACCACCTGGCAACTCGCCGGCGACCTCCTCCCAAACGCCACCCTCGATCAAAAAATCGCCTCCGGCTTCAACCGCTGCAACGTCACCACCAGCGAAGGCGGCAGCATCAACGAAGAATTCGTCTTCCGCTACGCCGTCGACCGCACCGATACCACCGTCGCCGTCTGGCTCGGCCTCACCGCCGGTTGCGCCGTTTGCCACGATCACAAATTCGACCCCATCACCCAAAAGGAATTCTACCAGCTCTACGCCTTCTTCAACAGCGCCGCCGACCCCGCCATGGACGGCAACATCCTCCTCACCCCACCCACCCTCCGCCTCAGCACCCCCGCCCAATCCAAACAACTCGCCGACCTCGATCAAAAAATCACCACGGTCCAATCCAAGATCCGCGACGCCCTCAAGACCCTGAACTACATCGACCCCGCCACCCTCACCCCACCTCCCCCCGTCGCCACCAGCGAAGTGGTCTGGTTCGAGGACGCCTTCCCCGCAGGCTCAGATCTCCAAACCGCCGGCGCCCCCACCGAATTCGTCACCCAGGAAACCGGCCCCATCTTCAGCGGCAAAAAAGCCCTCAAACGCACCGCCACCGGCGTCGCCCAGGACTTCTTCACCAAGGGCCGCAACTTCACCGTCCCACCCAACGGCAAACTCAGCGTCCAGTGCTACCTCGACGAAAAAAATCCCCCCACCGCTGTCATGCTCCAATTCCACACCGCCGGCTGGAACCACCGCGCCGTCTGGGGTGAAGAAGGTGCCATCCCCTTCGGCCAGGTCCGCACCCCCGAACGCGTCAAAGTCGGCCCCCTCCCCGCCCTCGGCAAATGGACCAAACTCGAAGTCGACGCCGCCAAACTCGGCCTCAAACCCGGTGCCAAAGTCACCGGCTTCGCCTTCACCCAATTCAACGGCACCGTCTTCTGGGACCACCTCGCCATGAGCTCCCGCGTCGATCCCGCCAAAGACCCCCAATGGTCCCTGCAAGCTTGGATCAAAGCCAACCAAGGCAAACGCGTCGCCGAACTCCCCGGCGATCTTCAAACCCTTGTGCGCGGCAAAAAAGCCGCCGAATGGCCCGCACCCGACGCCGCCCGCCTCAAAGACTGGTGGCTCGAAAACGAATACCAGGGCTCCCGCGAAATCATCGAAGGCATCGGCGCTCAAAAACTCGCACTAGAAGCCGAAAAGAAAGCCCTCGAAGACACCATCCCCGCCACCTTCATCATGGCGGATCTGCCCGAACCCCGCCCCAGCTTCATCATGGACCGCGGCCTCTATGACAAACCCACCACTCCCGTCAGCCGCAACACCCCCGCTCTCTTTCCCCCTCTTCCCAACAAAGAAAACGCCTCCCGCCTCGACCTCGCCAAGTGGCTGGTAAGCCCCGAACACCCCCTCACCGCCCGCGTCGCCGTCAACCGCCTCTGGCAGCAATTCTTCGGCACCGGCCTCGTCAAAACCAGCAACGACTTCGGCTCCCAAGGCGCCCCTCCCACCCATCCCGAACTCCTCGACTGGCTCGCTGTCACCTTCCGCGAAGACGGCTGGGACATGAAAAAATTCGTCACCCGCCTCGTCACCTCCCACACCTATCGCCAAACCGCTCAATTCTCCCCCGAAAACCTCCAGGCGGATCCCGAAAACAAGCTCCTCGCCCGCGGCCCCCGCTTCCGCCTCGATGCCGAAGTCGTTCGCGACCAGGCCCTCTTCCTCTCCGGCCTCCTCTCCCCCACCATGGGCGGCAAAGGCGTCCGCCCCTATCAACCCGAAAACATCTGGGAACCCGTCGCCTTCGGCGGCAGCAACACCAAAAACTACATCCAGGATCATGGCGAATCCCTCTACCGCCGCAGCCTCTACACCTTCTGGAAACGCACCGCACCGCCACCCAACATGACCTCCTTCGACGCCCCCAATCGCGAAAGCTATTGCCTCCAGCGCGAACGCAGCAACACCCCCCTGCAGGCCCTCACTCTCATGAACGACATCCAGTTCTTCGAAGCCTCACGCGCCTTCGCACAACGCGTCCTCACCACCACCCCATCCACTCCGGATCGCCTCACCACCCTCTTCCGTTCCGCCACCGGCCGCCACCCCGAACCCTCCGAACTCACCATCCTCGAACAAGCCCTCTCCAAACACCTCGCCAACTTCAAAACCCAACCCGAAGCAGCCCAACAAGCCATCACCTACGGCGAGTCCAAACCCGACCCCGCCCTCAACCCCTCCGAACTCGCCGCCTGGACCCTCCTCGCCAACCTCATCCTAAACCTCGACGAAGTCGTCACCAAAAGCTAACCGCGCTCCCACAACCGGGCACAGAGAACAGCGAACAGCGAACAAAATCCACCCACCTCTTCCCCTTGTGATTCGTTAATTCCCTGTAATCCTGCCCCATGTCCGCTGCTCTCGAAACCCCCACCGAACACACCGAAGAAATCAACGCCCGCATCCTCGCCGTCAGCGAAGACCGCGTGAAAGGTTTCCTCCAACACCCTTTCCAATTCATCGCCGAAGAAAGCGGCATCGACTTCGACACCGTCGTCGAGCGCATCCGCGCCATGCTCAAAGCCGGCGTCATCCGCCGCGTCCGCCAAACCCTCCTCGCCAACAAACTCGCCGAAGGCGCCCTCGTCGCCTGGAAAGTCCCTGCCGACAAACTCGACGCCGCTTTCGAATTCCTCTTCAAACAGGATCCCTTCAGCGGCCATGTCGTCCTCCGCTCCACCGATCGCGAAATCAGCGGCAGCGACTTCCGCCTCTGGACCACTCTCAAAGTCCCCCAGGACCGCAACATCAACGACCACTGTGACGTCCTCAAACGCCTCATCGGCGCCGAAGACTACTACACCATGCAGGCCCACGGCATCTTCGCCCTCGGCGTCGGTCACGTCCGCCGTAAATCCATGGAGCCCGGTGAAAAAGCCGACGTCCCCGCCGTCATGATGACCACCAACATCGCCGACCTCGACGCTGAAGAGTGGAACATCCTCCTCCATCTCAAAGGCGACCTCACCGCCGACGAAATCGGCCCCGAACCCTGGCTCGGCCGCGCCCAAGCCGCAGGCGTCTCCATGGAAAAGTTCTGCGAAGTCGCCAAACGCCTCGACTCCAAAGGCGTCATCGGTCGCTTCTCCACCTTCCTCGAACACGTCAAACCCAGCGCCACCGGCGTCCGCGTCACCCGCTTCAACGCCCTCTTCCACTGGAAAGTCCCCAAAGGCATGGAAGAACGCGCCGGCGGTGAAGTCGGTCGTCACCCCATCATGACCCACGCCTACTGGCGCGAAGGCGGCGAACGCTTCGCCAACGTCAACATCATGGGCGTCATCCACGGCACCGACAAAGAAACCGTCCTCACCCACAAAGCCGCCATCGACAAACACCTCATCGACTCCGGCATCCCCGTCGAATACACCAACGTCTTCTGGGGCGGCCGCAGCGAGATCAAACCCAGCGAGATCTCCCCCATCATCTTCAACGAATGGCACGCCAAATGGAAAGACGTCCCCGGCCCCGTCATTTGATGTCTTGAGTCAAGCGCTGCTACCCACCCGGCGCACAAGATTCTTCATCAGATCATCCAAACCTCGAACATCATCGCCTCCTCCGGTGTCTATCACCGCAGGAATCGTCGCGCTAAAGTCGGCGCACTCTTTCCCAATTCGCAACCTCGCTTCCGATGCCTGCCATCCTCCCCCCTCCCTTCCCCACCACCTCCGAAGACAAGAACGCCGAAGAATCCTATCGCTGCGAAGTCGACGACCGCCACCTCATCAGCGGCCCCAACCGCCGCCTCAAAGAACTCAGCCTCCTCTTCAAAGTCGTTCGCGACTTCTTCAACGGCTTCCGCGGCCTCCACTTCGTCGGCCCCTGCATCACCGTCTTCGGCTCCGCGCGCTTCAAAGAAGATCACCCTTCCTACCAGCTCGCCCGCCAAATGGGCGCCGCCATCGCCAAACTTGGTTTCACCGTCATCACCGGCGGCGGCCCCGGCATCATGGAAGCCGCCAATCGGGGCGCCAAAGACGTCAACGGCCGCTCCGTTGGCTGCAACATCGAACTCCCCTTCGAACAATCCCATAACCCCTACCTAGACAAGTGGGTCACGATGAAATACTTCTTCGTCCGCAAAGTCCTCCTCCTCAAATACAGCTACGGCTTCGTCATGATGCCCGGCGGCTTCGGCACCATGGATGAAATGTTCGAGTCTTTGACCCTCATCCAAACCGGTAAGATAAAGAACTTCCCTGTCGTCGTCATGGGAACCGAGTTCTGGGCTCCCATGAAACCTTTCCTCGACCACATGGTCAAATGCGGCACCATCAGCCCCGGCGATATCGACCTCATGCTCTTCACTGACTCCATCGATGAAGCCATCGATTACCTCACCCACCGCGCAGTCAAACAATTCGGCCTCAGACGCCACTGCATCCCCGTCAGCAATCCCCTCCTCGGCGAAAAAGGCCTCGACCGCTGAACCGACATTCGCCAGTCAAATAACCAGCCACTCCAGATGATTAACTTAGGCTAATCATTAAGAACCTCTACAACTTGTCATTAAAATGTAAGTTATTTATGATAATTATATTGATTGTTCCCTAGTCAACTCCATATTGTCGGCCTTCACCCATGAAGGACGCCTCTCTCACCCTCAGTTCAGGCTTGCGCCTTTGCTACGCCGAATTCGGCGATCCCCAGGGCGTCCCCACCTTCTACTTCCACGGCTGGCCCTGCTCTCGTCTCCACGCCTGGACCATGCACGAAGCCGCCCTCAAACAAGGCATCCGACTCATCTGCCCCGACCGCCCCGGACTCGGTCTCTCCGACGACCACCCCGAACGCCAACTCCTCGACTGGCCCCCTGTCATCGAAGAACTCGCCCACCACCTCGGCTGGGAAAAATTCCACATCATCGGCGTCTCCGGTGGCGGTCCCTACGCCCTCGTCTGCGCCGCCCTCATCCCAAAACGCCTGCTCAGCACCCAAGTTGTCTGCGGCGCCCCACCCATTGGTGAACTCGGCACCCAGGACCTCTTCTGGATCTATCGTCTCCTCATCCGCCTTCGAAAAGTCAGCACCATCGCCCTCGGCCTCGTCTTAGGCTTCGGTGCCGAACTCGCCTCCAAACACCAGCACGACTTCCCCCTCCGCAATCTCATCGGTCTCCTCTCCCCCAGCGATCAAGCCTCCCTCCAAAACCCAGGCCACTTCAATACCATGGCGCTCAGCTTCCGCCACGCCGTCCGCAATGGCACCCGCGGCCTCATCACCGACGCCGACATCTACCTCAATCCCTGGAACTTCCGCTTCTCTGACATTACCATCCCCGTTCATTTCTGGCACGGCAAACAAGATCGCAACATCGCCTGGACCTACGCCGAAAAAATCGCCCGCCAAATCCCCAATGCCATCACCCACTGGTTTGACGACGAAGGCCACTACTCCCTCCCCGTCAACCAGGCCCCCAACATCTTCGCCCAAGTCCTCGCCGCCCATCCTACCGATGCGTTCCCCTCTAGGCTCAACGCCCAAGTCGGTTAGAGAAATTTAAAAAGAGAAGTGGTCGTTGAGTTGCTTTAATCTCCCTCGTGCCTCCCCTCTCCCGCCGCCGCTTTCTCCAATCCTTCACCGCCGCCACCTTCGCTCTCGGCCCTGGCACCGCCGCCTACTCCGCCGGTTGGGAACGCCGCCGCCCCATCCTCAATCGCACCGAACTCCCCTGCCCCCACCTCAAGGAATCCCAACGCGGCATCACCATCCTCCATCTCTCCGACCTCCATGTCGATGACTGGACTCCCACCATCGCCCTCGAACGCGCCGCCCAATTCGCCCACGAAACCCAGCCCGACCTCATCGTCCTAACCGGCGACTTCATCACCTCCCGCCCAGACCGCCTCCTCCCCGCCACTCAGGCCCTGCGCTCCTTGAAGGCTCCCCTCGGCATCTTCGCCTGCCTCGGCAATCACGACGTCTGGCACGGCTCCCGCCGTATCGCCTCCGATCTCCAACAACTCGGCATCCGCACCCTCATCAACGAATCCATCCGCCTCCAAACCTCCGGCGGCCCCCTCTGGATCACCGGCCTCGACTCCGCCTGGGCCGGCCAACCCAATCCCAAATCCGCCCTCCGCCACTGGAACCCCGCCGAACCCAACATCCTCCTCCTCCACGAACCCGACGCCGCCGACCACCTCGCCGCCCTAAACCTCGCCGCCGTCCAACTCGCCGGCCACACCCACGGCGGCCAAGTCCGCGCCCCCTTTATCGGCGCCATTGAAACCCCCCACCTCGGCCACAAATACGTCCTCGGCTACCACCGCGTTGGCGACATCCATCTCCACGTCAACCCCGGCCTCGGCACCATGGGCGTCCCCTTCCGCTTCCTCTGCCCCCCCGAACTCAGCCTCCACACCCTCGTCCCAGCGTGACCAAAAATTCCCGCATTTTCGCTACCCAAAATCTCCCCCAATTGTAACACGTCTCAATGCCTTCTAACCTCAATTCAGCTCAACCTCCGCGACTCCTCAAACTCGGCCGATTCGCTCTCCTCGCCCTTCTCTGGATCATCGCCGCAGGCTTCACTGCCTGGGCCTTCGGCGCCCTCCGCTTCGACTTCCCCTACTTTAAGAGCATCTCCCCCTGGGCCTTTCTTACCCTCATCATCGGCATCGTCCTGCTCACCCGCAGCCTCTGGAAAGCCCTCGCCCTCACCGCCCTCGCCTGCTCCCTCGTCCTCGCCTGGTGGTACACCCAAAAACCCCGCAACGACCGCCAATGGCAGCCCGATGTCGCCCAACTCGCCTGGGCCGAAATCAACGGCGACTCCATCACCCTCCACAACGTCCGCAACTGCGACTACCGCTCCCCCACCGACTTCACCCCACGCTGGGAAACCCGCTCCGTCCGCCTCTCGCAACTCACCGGCGTCGACATGTTCATCAACTACTGGGGCTCCCCCTGGATGGCTCACCCCATCGTCAGCTTCCAGTTCGCCGATGCCCCGCCCATCTGCTTCTCCATCGAAACCCGCAAAGAAGTCGGCGAAAAATACTCCGCCATCGGCGGCCTCTACCGTCAATACGAACTCACCTACATCGCCGCCGACGAACGCGACGTCGTCCGCCTCCGCACCAACTACCGCAAAGGCGAAGAATCCTACCTCTACCGCACCAAAATCTCACCCGAACGCGCCCGCGAACGCTTCCTGGAATACCTCGCCACCATCAACGAATTGCGCGACCAGGCACGCTGGTACAACGCCATCACCACCAACTGCACCACCGCCATCCGCTCCCAACACCCCAAGGCCGAACGCCTCCCCTTCGACTGGCGCCTCCTCGTCAACGGCAAAGGCGACGAACTGCTCTACGAACGCAAAGTCATCGCCACCGACGACCTCCCATTCCCCGAACTCCGCTCCCGCGCCCTCATCAACCCCGCCGCCCAAGCCGCCAACCAATCCCCCGACTTCTCCAAACTCATCCGCCAAAACCGCCCCGGCTTCCCACAAAACTAACCACCCCATCCCCTCATCCCTCCTCCCCTTCGTGCCCTTCGTGCGATTCGTGGTTCCCCCATTCATGTCTTTCGCTAGCCCTCCTCTCCGCGCCTCTGCGTGCCCTCCCCATCTCCAGCCTCCCACCCTTCCTGATTAAAAACACAACCACCCTTGCAAGACCCCCCACTCCTGGCGTGAAATAACCCCATGCCCCTCGCTTCGTCCTCGTCCTCGCCCCATCTTCCATCTTCCATCTCCCATCTCCGGCGCGCCAGCGCCCTCCTCCTCTCCATCTTCGGCGCCCTAGCGCCCCTCCTCGCCGCCGACTTCCCCGAGCCCACCCCGGACACCCTTGGCAACCGCATGCTCCAGGGCTACCTCGAACGCAAAGTCGCCACCATCGAAAAAGCAGGCTCCCTCGCCCCCTTCACCACCGCCGAGCAGTGGACCACCCAAAAAGCCGAAGCCCGCCACCAGCTCTTCGACATGCTCGGCCTCCACCCCCTCCCCGAGCGCACCCCCTTAAAGCCCACCATCACCGGCACCCTCGACGCCACCGACGTCCTCGTCGAACGCCTCCACTTCCAGTCCCGCCCGGGCCTCTACGTCACCGCCAACTTCTACAAACCCAAAACCCCCTCCAAAAAACCCCTCCCCACCATCCTCTACCTCTGCGGCCACGGCGTCATGAAGGAAAAGGGCATCAGCTACGGCAACAAAACCGCCTACCACCACCACGGCCTCTGGTTCGCCCGCAACGGCTACACCTGCCTCACCATCGACACCCTCCAGCTCGGCGAAATCGAAGGCGAACACCACGGCACCCATCACCTCAACAAATGGTGGTGGCTCTCCCGCGGCTACACCCCCGCCGGCGTCGAAGCCTGGAACTCCATCCGCGCCCTCGACTACCTCGAATCCCGCCCCGAAGTCGACCCCAAACGCATCGGCGTCACCGGCCGCTCCGGCGGCGGCGCCTACTCCTGGTGGATCGCCGCCCTCGACGACCGCATCGCCTGCGCCGCCCCCACCGCCGGCATCACCGACCTCCGCAACCACCTCGTCGACGGCTGCATCGAAGGCCACTGCGACTGCATGTTCCAGGTCAACACCTACCGCTGGGACTACGACCGCCTCGCCGCCCTTGTCGCACCCCGCCCCCTCCTCATCTGCAACACCGACGACGACCGCATCTTCCCCCTCGACGGCGTCGTCCGCCTCTACCAAAGCACCCGCCGCCTCTACAAAACCCTCGGCAAAGAAGACCAAATCGGCCTCCACATCGCCCAAGGCCCACACAAAGACACCCAACCCCTCCACATCGGCGCCCAGCACTGGTTCAACCGCCACCTCCAAGGCGCCGACCTCATGCACACCACCAGCATGCCCGCCACCAAAGAACTCACCCCCGCCGCCCTCCGCGTCTTCGGCAAAGACCTCCCCCCAGACCAGCTCAACACCACCATCGACCACACCTTCGTCCCCGCCGCACCCGCCCCCGAAATCCCCGCCGACCGCCCCGCCTGGGACAAACAAACCGCCTCCTGGATGCACGCCCTCCAGACCCAGGTCTTCGCCGCCTGGCCCACCGACCTCCCCGCCCCCGATTTGCAGAAAATCTCCTCCATGGAGCGCGACGGCGTCCGCATGACCACCTTCGACTTCGAAAGCGACGCCCCCTTCCGCCTCCGCCTCCACCTCACCCACCGCGCCGGTCTCCGCCCCCAGGACCTCGACCTCGCCGTCTTGAACGTCCTCGACCAACCCGGCTGGGACCAATTCTGCAACACCTACCACACCCGCTTCGGCAAACTCATCGAATCCTACCCCCTCGTCAAAAAAGACGACACCGCCTTCGAGTCCGAACAGAAAATGTTCGCCGCCAACCCCTGGGCCATGATCTACTTCAGCCCCCGCGGCATCGGCCCCACCGCCTGGGAAGGCAGTGAAAAAGCTCAGACCCACCGCCTCCGCCGCTTCCCCCTCATTGGCGAAACCCTCCACTCCACCCAGACCTGGGACATCCGCCGCGCCCTCCAAAGCATCCGCCAAATCGCCGGCTTCGAAACCACCCGGCTCTGGGCCACCGCCGAACGCACCCAGGCCGCCAACACCCTCCTCGCCTCCCTCTTCGAAGACGAAGGCCAGCTCGACCGCCTCGACCTCCACCACCTCCCCCCCACCCTCACCACCAGCGAAGCCCAGTACTTGAACATCCTCAAAATCCTCGACCTCCCCACCGCCGTCGCCCTCGCCGCCACCCGCACCAAAACCATCCTCTACACCACCGAAGACCAAACCCCCTGGACCTACCCCCAATCCACCCTCAAAACCCTCACCCTAGAAAAGAACCTCCAACTCCGCCAACTCCCAAAGTAGCCATCACCTTCCAGGTGATGAGAACTCGAACTTTGCCGCACACTCCGCCATGACTCGAAAGGCTTGCATAACACGGCTTGCAATAGCTGTTTTTGCAGTCGTTCTCCCAGCGATCTTCGTCAGGCAACATCATCACCATCGAGTGAGCGATTGGTCCATCGGCCAAATGGGCCGTCTTTCTAAACTCACCTATGCAGTTAAAGGGTATGCTGAGTTCCACCAAGATCAAAACCCTGAAACACTCGCTAAACTGGTCGAATCCGAGGAACTGAACGCCGCTCAATTTGCAGAACTCAAGTTTCAGCAATCTCCGTCCTCACCACCTCAAGACTGGCTCTACTTCCCAAATGGCACTCCCCAAGGTTGGATTCTATCCTCCCCCGTCCCCATCAAATATTTTGGAGACTCAAGGGAACGATACCTCGTCAGCTATCCAGATGGCGCCAGAGAATTGGTTTCTCCCTCCAAGTGGAAGATACCGTCGCCCGCCACAGTGCAGTAACCCCCTTCCAATCCATTGCTGGCGATAGCCTACTGGGAACTACGGGCGCTTACACCCCTCTCTGTTCGACCCCACCCGCTCGCTCACCCAAGAGGAGCGTGGGCACTCCTGCCCGCCACCCCCCACGCGGCATAGCCGCCATTTCTCCCCCTCAATGCCAATTCCCCGGACTGCGCAGCCCTTCTCCAAACTTCATCGTGCATCCCGTGACCGACATGAACAGCAACACGACCAGCCCTACCCAAATCGTCGTTAACACCTGCACACTGAACCGTTTTCGATTCACCAATCCAAGGACCATGAAAGACCAAAACACCAGATGGATACCAATCAGGGCCCCTTGGTGCCCGGATGCTTCCACCTCAAGACTGACATCATCAAAGTAGCTGATCACCCCAAGCGGAGCCAAGGAGACCACGATCGGAACAAAAAGCGCCCCCGGTCCCAATCCCGGAATAGCAACCAAGTACGCCGCAAACGGCAGCATGACCCAGTATCGAGCCCGGCGAAGGAAATGCTCGGGATACCCGTCAGAATCACTCATTTTTCTTCCTGTCCGTTCGGCACCAAGCTCAATGAAAATCATCCCCCATCAACTCAATCGCTTCGACCAAACTCTGCCTCGTCTCCTCAAGCGTTTCACCCTGCCCGTTAGCCCCAGGCACCTCGGGACAAATTGCCCAATAACCACCCTCCGGTGCAGGCTCAATGATCGCAGTGAATTCCGATTTCATAAGCCCACTTTACTCGAAAGCTCAACTCACGCGAGTTTTTTACCTCCTCCCCAAAATCACCCATTCCCCACTCTTCTCCACCACCCCATTCGCTCCTCGCCCATTCGTGCCCTTCGCGCCATTCGTGGTTCCCCCTGTCTCCCCTTCTCCCAACTCACCACTGAATACTGATCACTCCCCCTCCCCGCCTCCTCCCCCTCTCCGCGCCTCTGCGTGCCCTCACGGCCTCCCCTGCATCCAGAACCTCCCAGAACCGCGCACGTTGACATAGCTCCCCGTCACCAAACCCTGCTTCTGCAGCAGCACCCCGCCAAAACTCTGGTTCACCCCCAGCGGCACATGCTTGTAGCTCCCCGTCACCAGACCCGTGCCCGCGTTCACTTTCACCGCCAACTTGTCCGGGCCGAAGTAAAGCACCTGGTTCGCCGTCGTCCACGCCGCCACCCGGTCCAGCGCCGGCAGCGCCACCGTCGCCGACAAGCTCGGCCCCGCCCACCGGCACCACACATTGTACCAGCCGTCCGAGAGACCCGGCCAAGCCCGCACACCCCGGCCCGGCGGCGTCCATTTCGACCCCACCACCTCGCGCGTCACCTGAATGCCGCTCGCATACACCGCTGGGTTCGTCACCGCCGTATTCAGCTTCACCCACCTCCAGGAACCGTCCACATCGCTCAACACCGCGTTCCGAAACGTCAGCTTCCCGCCCACATGACCCCGCGCTGGATTGCCGCCATACAGCACCCGGTAAAAACTCCATTCCCCAAACGCCGACACATGCCCGGCAAAGGTCGTCTTCGCCCCCTCCGCCAGTACCAGCGCCCCCGTGCACACCCCCGTCTTGCTCACCTTCAGCGTCGCATACCCATCCCCGCCCGGCTCGTTCACCGGATTCACCGGGTCCGGTGCCAGCAATGCCAGCGTGTAGCTTCCTTCCTGCGCCGCCGCCTGCCCCCCGCTGTAGCCCGGCAAACGTTGCGCCGCCAGCGTGTGCGTTTGCGCCCCATCCACCACAGTCCCCGCCATCTGATAGCCTGCATTCGGCGCGTTCTCCTTTTTCAAAATCAGAGTGACCGTCAGCCCGCCCACATCAATCACCACGGTCGCCGGAGGGCCGCTGCTCAACTGCCCGCGCAGCGTGTGCTTCACCCCGTCCAGCCACAACACCCCGCTCACCGCCCCGCTGGCCGATACCTTGACATTCTCCAACCCCCCCGCCACACCGCTCCCATCGCCGAACACCCCGCTGTAGGTTCCCGCAGCACCCGCTTCCAGCGCAGCATCGCCCATCCCCGGTGGCGCAGCCTGCACAGCCGGTCCGTCAGCCAAAAGCCCCGCCCCCGCACTCTCGCCCCCCGGATAAGGAAAGCTTGTTCCCGGAACGATGCGCAGCGCGCCGCTCCCTGTTCCCAGCACAAACTGCCCCGCCGCCATCTCCTGCTTCTGAAACACCACCCCCTGCGCGCTCACCCGCAGCTTGCTCACCGGATCGAGAAAACTGCCCGCCACCAAACCCGTGCTCCGGTTCGCGCTGCCGCTGAGTTTTTCCGGACCATAATGCAGCAGCTTGTTGTCCAGCAGCCAACTCAGCACCCGCTCCACCTCCTCACCTCTCGCCAGCGGCAAACTCGGACCAATCAGGTTGAACACCGCGTTCGGGTCCGCATCCTCCAGTTCCCCCAGCAAGCGAATGCCCACTGGATACGACGTGAAGCGACACCCCATCAGCACCACCTCCACGGTGAACCCGCTCGCATACTGCTTCTCCTTCACATCCGCACGCTTGACCCACTGCATCCGCCCGTCGAAATCGCTCACTCCGGGCAGGTCGCGGAAACGCATCCGCCCGCCGATACGCCCCTTCTCCGGCACGCTGCGATACAAATCGCGGTAGAGGCAAAACTCGCCCTGCGCGGAAAGATGCGCCGTCTCAGTAAAGGTCGCCCCGTCACCCAGCTTGCCTTTGACCGTCACCAGACCCGTCTTGGAAATCGTCACCGCGCCCCAGCCATCGCCACCCGGCTGAGTGCTTCCCCAGGCAAACTGGCTCGGCATCAGCACCGTGAATTTCCCCTGCCGCTCCACCGGCGCCACACCTGCCGCGCGCGGCAGAAACGCCACAGCCACCAAATCAGGATCTCCCGGTTTTTTCCACGTCACCGTGCCAGATACCACGTCATCACCGCCCGGCAGCACCCGCCGCAACCACAGCCGCACCTCCGCCACGATGCCACCCTTGACCTTCACATCCACACTCAGCGCACCCGCCGCCGTGAACGTCCCGCGCACCGTCACCGTCTGTCCCCGCAGCTTCAGCACCCCGCTCGCCGCGCCGCCTGGAGCGTTTCGACTCGCCTTGCTCACCTTGAAATTCTCAAGCGCTCCCAGCAGCGTCACACCATCCCCATTGTCCCTCAGCAGCCCGTCATAAATCCCCGGCGCACTCGGCATCCAGATGCCCACATTGCTGGTCGCAGGCAGCCCATTTTCCCAACCCGGCGGCTCCACCACCTGCCGGTCCGCGCGATGGTCCAGCACCAGCGTTCCCGTCGCCCCGCCCTCATACGCCACGTCATCCACCTCCGCCACCACCGCATAAGAACCCAGCGCAGTGGGCGGCACGGAATTGCCCCCATAAGTCACCACCACGTTCAACCCCGGTGGCACCGTCGTCACCGTCACCGGCTTCGGACTGCCATCCGGTGCCTGCATCAGTTTAGAAAGCAGCACCGTAGCCGGCGGCAAAACCGTCCCCTGCCCCTGCACGACGAACGTGAAAGGTGTCTCATCCGCGTCATCGTTGACGATGCTGATGGTCGCCGTACGCAAGCCGCTGCCCGAGGGCGTGAACGTGATCTCAAAAGACGTGACCCCCTGCGCCGCCACAGGCGAGCTGGGCTGCGTCGTGACCACAAAATCCGCCGCGTGCGGTCCACCGCGCTGCACTCGAGGCGATCCCGAAAGCGTCAGCGGCCCCGTACCCGTATTGGCCAGCGTAAACGTCCGCTCCACAGAACCGACCGTCACCTGCGCCGCGCCAAAATCCGTGTGATCCTCCAGTCGCGGCGTCGCATCGCCATTGGCAATGTTCACCGCATTCCCCGAAACCGCGATCTCCGGCACGGCCAGATCATTGAGTCCATAGACCACAGTGAGGAAATCGGCGTCCCCCGAAGGACCAAACCTAGACTGTCCGGCAATGGCGATCACCCCCCCAGGTCCCAGGGCGAGCGCATTGACAGAGTCGTAACCTCCGGTAGCACCCGCAAAAGTCGCCTCCTTCAGCGCCGCACCATCCGCCGACGCATAGACCACCGTGTAAATATTGTCCAGTGAGCCCCCCGTAACCACCGCATTCCCGTCGCCATCCACCTTCACACTGGTGCCGTATCCAAAATCATCGCCGGGGGGAGGAGCGTAGCGTTTCTCCCACAGCAACGCGCCATTCGCCGCCGCATACTTCGCCGTGTAATAGTCCGAATCCGTGCTGGAACCATAAGAATAACCAGTCACAAAGACATCGCCCACCCCGTCCACCGCCACGCCGTAGCCATAGTCGTAAATGGCGGGCCCGTTGTAGCGTCTCACCCACATCTGCTGGCCATTCGCTGCCGCGTATTTGACCGTGGCGTAGTCTGGATTCGAGCCGGAGTTGTTGGAATAGCCGGTCACGAGGACATTGCCTTCCCCGTCCACCGCCAGCGCATTGGCGTAGTCGTTGGCATTCGCGGGGCCATTGTAGCGGCTCTCCCACAGCAGCTCGCCATCCGCCGCCGCATACTTCGCCGTGTAGTAGTCCGTATTCGAACTGGCGCTGCGGGATTGGCCGGTCACGAGGACGTTGCCCCCCCCGTCCAAACCCAGCGCAATGGGGACGTCAGTGCCATTCGCCGGGCCATTGTAACGCTTCTCCCACAAAAGCGCGCCATCCGCCGCCGCATACTTCGCCGTGTAATAATCGACATTCGCACCGGCACCTTGGGATGAGCCCGTGATGATGACGTTGCCCACGGCATCCACGGCCACGGCAGAGGCACCATCGCTGCCATTGCCCGTACCATTGTAACGTCTCTCCCACAGCAGGCTACCGGTGGTGGCGGCGTATTTAACGGTGCAGATGTCATTATTGACGCCATTAGCCGAGGCCCCCGTGACGATGACGTTGCCCGCACCATCCACCGCTGCGGCACTTGCGCTATCATAGTCATTGGCGGGCCCATTGTAGCGCGTTGCCCACATCAGACTGCCCGTAGCCGCGGCATACTTCGCTGTGTAATAATCTCGATTCGTGCCCGCTCCTTGGGAAGAGCCCGCAGCGACGATATTGCCCACCCCATCCACCGCCACGGCAGCGCAACTGTCAATATTCGAGCCGATCTTGTTGTGGCGTGTTTCCCACAGCAGGCTGCCGCTGTTGGCGGCGTACTTGACAGTGTAAAAGTCAGCACCCGATCCTGAAGACAGGGAGCCCGTCACGATGGCGTTTCCTGCGCCATCCACGGCAACAGCACTGGCGTTGGCCGAGCTCGACTGGGACGTGGGGGCAGCCGCGCGCTTTTCCCATAGCAGCGCTCCGCTGTCTGCCGAATACTTCGCTGTGTAATAATTCGATTTCCCGTCGGAGCCTTGGGAGGTGCCAGTGACGATGACGTCGTCCGAATCGTCCAGCGCCAATGAAGTCGCCGTGTCATAGCTGTTGTTAGAACCATTGTAGCGTTTTTCCCACAACAGATCGCCATTCCCAACCGCATACTTCACCGTGTAATAATCCGTGTTTGAGATGCTTCCTGAAGAGTATCCGGTCACAATGACATTGTTGGCACTATCCACTGCCAAGGAGTAGGGGATGTCGGTGTTGTTTCCAGAAGCCGTGTAACGTTTCTCCCAGATAAAAGCCCCGTCCGCCGCCGCATACTTGATGGTATGGTAGTCGGCATTCGTCCCCGCTCCATAGGAATAACCCGTCACCACGACATTGCCCGCGTCATCCACCACCACCGCCTGCGCGAAGTCGTTATTGTTGCTGGCATTGTTGTAGCGCTTCTCCCACAACACATTGCCATTCGCAGCCGCATACTTCACGGTATGATAATCCCAATGCGTGCTCGAATACCTCGCACTCCCGGTGACGATCACATTGCCTGCCGCATCCACCGCCACGTCACGGGCAAAGTCACTGTTGTTGGCCGCTCCATTGTAGCGCTTCTCCCAGATCAATGCACCGGTCGCCGCCGCATACTTGGCCGTGTAGTAGTCCGAGTTTCCTCCCGAACCTGTCGACTCCCCGGTGACGACGATATTACCCGCGCCGTCCACTGCCGCACCGAACGCGAAGTCATTACCTGCACCGGAACCATTGTAACGCACTTCCCAAATCAACGCTCCATCCACCGCCGCATACTTTGCAGTCCAATAGTCACGGCCTGTTCCTGCGCCTTCTGAGGTCCCTACGACAATCACATTGCCTTCCGCGTCCACTGCTAAGTCGTTGGGAAATTCGTAGCCATTGCCAGGGCCATTGTAGCGCGCCTCCCACAAGAGGCTTCCCGTATTGCGGTTGTACTTGTGCACCACAATGTCATCCCCGGTCCGGTTGGAATCGCTGGTGCCCGCCACAATGACATTGCCCACTGCATCCAAGACAAATTCACGGGCCTGCTCATTCGTGTCCGCCGCTCCTTGATCATACAAGTTAAACCAACGCTGCACCAGCGGGTCCGCCGAGCGCAGAGTCTCAGGAGCCGCCAACAACAGAACACCCAGCAAAAGAAAGGAAGCTCGATGAGGCATCCCGAATCATGGGGTGAAGCCCAAGAATGTCAAGGTCCCCGCCATCTTCTGCCTTCCCCCAAAAATTTCGCCAAACAACACCCTCCACCCCCAGAATCCCTCCTCCCCATTCGTGTCCTCCGCACCATTCGCGGTTCCCCCCTGTCTCCCCGCCTCCTTCTCCCAACTCACCACTCACCACTGATTCCTGATTACTGATCACTCCCCCCCAGTCTCCCCCTCTGCGCCTCTCCCCTCTCCGCGCCTCCGCGTGCCCTTTCATCCTTCAAAGTTCGACGTTCAACGTTCAAACCCCCTTGCACCCCCGCCCTTCCCCGCCACCTTCCCCCACCCGCCGATGCCCCACCCCGCCTACTACCTCCACGACCTCACCCCCCACGTCGTCAAACTCTTTGGTGGCCTCGCCATCCACTGGTACGGCCTCGCCTACGTCCTCGGCTTCTACCTCACCTACCGCGTCATGCGTTACCTCGCCGAGCGCGGCCTCTCCGAACTCAAGCCCGATCAAGTCGCCGACTTCATCACCCTCGTCGCCTTCTTCGGCGTCGTCCTCGGCGGCCGCCTCGGCTACATGCTCCTCTACAACTTCGACGAATTCATCCGCGCCCCCTGGATCCTCTTCCTCATCAACCAGGGCGGCATGGCCAGCCACGGCGGCATCGCCGGCGTCGCCCTCTTCTGCCTCTGGTACGCCCGCAAACACAAAATCTCCTGGGTCGGCCTCGGCGATACCCTCGTCTGCGGCGCCCCCCTCGGCGTCTTCCTCGGCCGTCTCGCCAACTTCATCAATGGCGAGCTCTTCGGCCGCGTCACCACCGTCCCCTGGGCCGTCAAATTCCCCACCGAACTCCACCACGAAGACTACCTCGCCCAGGGCGGCCAACCCATCGCCCTCCCCCCCCAACTCCAGCACAGCCCCGAAATCATAGAGTGGTTCGAAGACAACGCCGGCGGCCGCGCCCAACTCGAAAACATCCTCCACCCCCGCCACCCCTCCCAGCTTTATGAAGCCTTCGGCGAAGGCCTCCTCATCACCATCATCCTCCTCACCCTTCGCATCAAATACCCCAAACTCCCCCACGGCGTCCTCACCGGCCTCTTCTTCCTCCTCTACGCCATCGCCCGCATCACCCTCGAAAACTACCGCCAGCCCGACAGCGGCGCCGAACCCATCCTCGGCCTCACCAAAGGCCAATTCCTCACCCTCTTCATGATCCTAGTCGGCCTAGCCTTCCTAGCCTACGCTAAACTCCAAAAACCCAAACCCCAACCCACCTAAACTCCGAAAGCCCCACCCAACTCCCACCGTTCTCACCCTCCAGAGTACCCGTCACCGCTCCGCGTGACGACCCTCACCCAATCTCCTATCTTCCATCTCCCATCTCCGGCGCACCCGCGCCCCCCGCAATCCGCAATCCGCAATCCGAAATCCGAAATCCCCACTCCCCATGCGCCTCCTCCTCCCCCTCCTCACCTGCCTCCTCTCCCTCACCCTCGCCAACAGCCCTCAACCCAAATTGAAGGCCCTCATCCTCGACGGCCAAAACAACCACAAGTGGGACATCACGACCCCCGTCCTCCGCCACGCCCTCGAATCCTCCGGCGCCTTCACCGTCGCCGTCTCCACCACCCCGCCCAAAGGCGCCCCCAAAGACGCCTGGGCCACCTGGAACCCCGACTTCACCGCCTACGACGTCGTCGTCTCCAACTACAACGGCGAGACCTGGCCTGACACCGTCCGCACCGCCTTCGAAGCCTACGTCAAAAACGGCGGCGGCTTCGTCCCCGTCCACGCCGCCAACAACGCCTTCGGCGACTGGCCCGAATACAACCGCATCATCGGCGTCGGCGGCTGGGGCGGTCGCGATGAAAAATCCGGCCCCTGGCTCTACGTCAAAGACGGCAAACTCTTCCGCGACACCACTCCCGGCAAAGGCGGCGCCCACGGCCCCCAGCACGAATTCGTCGTCGAAGTCCAAACCCAGGACCACCCCATCACCAAAGGCCTCCCCCACCGCTGGCTCCACACCCAGGACGAACTCTACAGCCGCCTCCGCGGCCCCGCCGAAGACGTCACCATCCTCGCCGCCGCCACCTCAGACCTCACCGCCGTCAAAGAACCCAGCTTGATGGTCATCAATTACGGCAAAGGCCGCGTCTTCCACACCACCCTCGGCCACGCCGACTACTCCATGCTCTGCCTCGGCTTCTACGAAACCCTGCAGCGCGGCACCGAATGGGCCGCCACCGGCGCCTGCACCCGCACCGCCGACCTCCCCGAAGACTTCCCCACCGAAGCCACCGTCCACCCCATCACCCTCGAAGGCCACCCCAAGCAAGACCGCCCAAAGCCCAAACCCGCTGGCAAATAACGACAAAAGGGCGGCACCACACCTTCCCAACTAGTCTTCAGTCTACCCTCCTACTTCGATCCAGGGCAAATAGCAGGTTTGCCAGTTCCGTCCTGTTCAGAACCTTTTCGGGTAATGAGGTCATCTTCAGGATCGTCTTCAGAATCAGCAATGAGGAGTTCGAACCCAACATTCTTCTCTTTGAGTGTACTGATTAATGGCCAAATCACTCTCAGATCCAGATTCGACTTCAATTTCGGGAAAAGAATAAGCCGCAATGCCGGCTCAGTGCCCTGCATCCTCCACTGTTCGCAGGTTTTCAGGAGTTGATCCGTTGTGCGGAGACCGGAATCGGACAGCAGCGTTCCATCGTCTCGAACCCAAACCATGATCCCTTCCGCTGCCTTCGGCGGCCCTTCCGGGCTCCAGTGAAGTATCACCTGATCGGCGAGTGCCATGGAGCCGCAGAAAACTGCGAAAATGAATTGAACGAAAATTTGCATGCTCATTCTGTTTTTCTCGGATCAGGCAACCCTGACCGGAGAGCACCCGTTTCGCAACAGATACCCTGCCCCCCGCACCCCATTCATCCACCCTTCTGCGCCACGACGAAAACATGCTTCTCCGGCCACTGATCATACTCCAAATGCCGGCACACACACCCGGCCTCCGCCACCGTCTGCAGCGTCTTCGTTATCCCCAAAACACTGTAATAAACCGTCGGCCCCATGGACGAATCCCGCTTCTCCTCCGGCCCATCCAGCCCGCCCATCGTCCAAATCAAAACACCACCCGGGTTCAGCGCCCCGCACAGCTTCCGCAGCACATCCTCGCTCCGCTCCAGCGGCACATGCCAAATGCTATCCCACGCCGTGATGAAATCATACCGCCTCGCAGGCACCCACTCGCACACATCCGCCTGAAAAAACGTCGCATCAGGATTCCACACCCTCGCCAACGCAATCATCTCCGCAGACACATCCATCCCCTCCACCTCATAACCCTCACCCACCAGCAATCGGGCAAACCGCCCACTGCACCCGCACCCCACATCCAGCGCCACACCACCGCCCCCGCGAAACCTCAGCGCCCTCTCATGCTGGCGCATCCCGTTCATCTCCAACCCCGGATCAAGCCACCGCGCAGCGATCGCATCGTAACTCTCGCCAAGCTCAGAAGGTTGCATGATTCAAAAGTTGAACACCCCGGCAAAAACGCCCACCGGCAGGCCCCACCATCGGCACAACAAACACCCCACGCACCCCTTTTTCTTCGGCCTCATTCCAGTCACTCTCAGATAAATCATGGCCGTTCATCCGAATGCGCCCTCCCCACCCACTCCCGCATCCCTTTTCACCCCTTCATTGACCCTGGTGTTTCCTCATGTGGCAATAAGAGCTATTTCCCTGCCAGCCGATGGAGGACGAACCGCAAGCTGCCATCTGCTGCCGCGCCGACGGCAATGTACTTCACGGATCCTCCACCCTTCTCGGTGCGAATGGAAATTTCAAACACTCCGACCACCGGAAGATTCGGCACGTAGGTGTGACCATTCATCACCTTTGGCTTCTCCCAACCTTCCAAAAGATTGGTGAAAATGCCCGTTACCCCCTTTTCAGCGGCAGCCTTCTTCTGAACCTCGGCGCGATCATGGAAAGCCGTTATGGTAAGCTTCGCCTCCGGCAAATACTTTTTCTGATCCCCCCAAGACGAGACCAAGGTATCGATTTGGAACGGTTCAGCTCCATCCTGGTGGTAGAGCTTATCAAATGCAGCGTCAGTCCCCGCCTGCCATGCTGACTCGATCTCTTTGCTGAAGGCCGCGACCTGGGCTGGTGCGGGGGACTGACAAAACGCATCGGCAATGCAGAGCACGCTACTGAGGATGATAAGTCGAATGGGCTTCATAGGAAGGTTAAAGCGCTTGGTTTCTTGGGCGAACCACTTGATCAAAAACAATTCCACCGAATACGTCAAGAGCCTTATGGCCGACAGTTTGGTCGAGTGCCAGCGTGGAAAGCCATCGCCGTGGGTCCACCTCGGAAGGGTTAGCCTTCAGACAGGTAAGCCATTACCCCGATGTTGGAGACACTGGTCGCGAAAAGGTAGGCGATCACCAACACCCCCGTGCGCCTAACGATGGAGAGCCGTCGGCATCTGATCAACAAGGCGATCAAAATTGCAATTCCATACCGGAAGAAGTCAGTTGGACAACGATGAACCATGGCACCCGCTACCGGGAGCTCCACGCCGCAATTGGGTTAAAGATTGTAGTCACGAGGGTCATTTCGACTCGACACGGGTAGCCGGTTGTCCACCACCGCCTTGTTCTGCCTCAGGCTTGAGTGCGCCCATGGAAGCAAGAATCGCTCGTGTGATTCCTTCCCGCTTCGGAAGATCCTCCATCCGTCCTGGGGTATCGATGTTCAGCGCGAAGAAAACGGCGCCAGCTGGATGCTCAACCCAACCGACCCACCAACCCACTGCGCCGCTCCATCCAGTCTTTCCTCTCAGAATCCAATCACGGCCAGCTTCCACAAGAATCAAATCTTTAACCAATCGTTGGGCAGCGACATCGAAGGGAAGCTTGTTCCTGTAAAGCTGCCTGAGAAAGCCAATTTGTTCATGCGCTGAGATCTGAAGATTCCCTTCAACCCAAAAAGGCCCCTTCCCCGTGGTGTCTTGGTTCCCGTATTGAATGCGTTCCAAATATTCCCGTTCCTTGGGCTCGCCGATCATTTCCGCAAACCTTTCATACACCCAGACAGCGGAGTGCCGCATAGAGGATCGGAGATCCTGATCCTGATTCCAAATCGGAACCGATCTCCGGATTCCATCCCACTTGATCTTCTCGAACTCATCCTGAACCACACCTGCATCCAAAGCGAAAAGAGCGTGCGGAATTTTGAATGTGGATGCGGGTGAATACCGTCTTCCAGCCCGCTCGGTGTTGAATGCCATGTAGCCTTTCGAGGCAGCGCGCTCGTCGCAGATCACAATCGTTCCCTCGGCCTTATACTGGCTGAAGAAATCTCCCCAATCAGCCCGTTCAACGGCGATATCAGCCTGCGCAATGCACGACAACATCGCAAACAGCGCACCGAAGAGACTCGTTGGACAATGAAGGGTTCGATGCATCTTTTTTGCAGAGCAGTTCGATTATCGACAAATTCGTTCTTTTGTCAGCACCTTTATCTCCGGCAGATAGGTTGCTCTCCGATGGAGTTTTGGATTTCGAACGCTTCGTTTGCCACTCACTGGCGCACAAAGCCAAAAAATGGAACGCCCACCCACCTCACTTCACCTTCCCATCCAACTCCTCAAGCTTAAACCGCACACTCACCACATAAGCCGGCTCCCCCTCCGTCCAGTGCCCATAAGTCGTCGTCACAAACGTCCCATCCGGCAGCAACTCCACTCCCGGATACGTGCAGTCCGCCCCATTCGTGTTGTCCATGATCCGCACACGATACTGCCCCTCCGTACCCTTCACGATGTCCTCATACCTCCCCACCCAGCCCACCCAGTCACCCTTCGTCGCACTCACATGCGTCGTGTCTCGGAAACTGATGAACAGCCGACCGTCCGGCGCATACTTCGCCACATGCCGATCCCCCGTCAGCGCCGCCGGCAACTCCTTCGGCTCGCTCCAGCTCAACCCCTCATCATCTGAAAAAATCACAAACGAGTTGTACGTCCGCGAGTTCTCCCGCAGCAGCACCGCAATCTGCTTCCCATCCGGCGACCTCAACGCCCCCGGCTCACACAGACTCGCATCCGGCAGCATCGCAATCGGCACCGGCACACTCCACGTAAGCCCCCCATCCTTCGAAAGGCAGGTGTAAACCCAAAACCGCCAGGGCTTCGCCGTCGAAGACGTGTGCTCACTGTGCGGACTCTTCACCCGATACTTCTCCACCTCCCCACCCCGAATAAACCGCCCATCATCATGAAAAAACGCCAGGTAATGTCCCGGCGTCTTCAACTCCATCACCGTCGACATCGTCACCACCCCGCCAAAATCCCCAATCGCCTTCAGCTCACTCCACGTCCCACCATCATCCTCAGACACCGCCATCCGAATCGGATAAAGCCCGCTAAACATAATCAGCCGCTTCTTCCCCGCCGCATCCACCACCCGATGCAACGTCGGCACCTCCAACGAAGTCTTCCAATTCTCCGGCGTCGGCAACCGCTCGCTCCACGTCAACCCCGCATCCGCGCTCCGCTTGTAAACAATCGCCCCGCGCCCATGCCCCTTCGGATACACCGTCAGCATCGTCTTGTTGTCCTCCAGCAACACCGTCGTCGGATGCCCCAAATACTGCCCCTTCTCGCGATCCACAATCACCTGCCTCCCCGTCTCCCCACTGATGTCCACCACAGGGATCGTGTACCCCGGCGCCAACGTCGTCTTCAAATTCTTCGGCGGCAAAAGCACCGTGTCCTTCTTCTGCAAAGCCATCTGCTGCCCCCAAGAAACCCCACCCAACAGCCCCACCATCACAACACTCGATAAATGCATTTTCATCATCCTCCCAAACGCACCACCCCCCACCCACATTGCAACCCCAACCCTCCGCAAAAACAAATCTAGCAAGAACCCCCCTCTTCCCCACATTATCTCCACTCTCCACTCTCCACTCTCCACAATCCGCAATCCGCAATCCGCAATCCGAAATTCCCCCATGCGCTCCCTCACCCTCCTCCTTCTCCTCACCCTCGCCGCCGCCGCCGTCGAAGTCCCCTCCCTCGACTACTACCTCCCCAAAGGCACCAACCCCGACCCCGCCATTCCCACCCCCAAACAAGCCCTCGGATCTGAGTTCGCCGACTGGCATCTCCATCACCTCGAACTCATCAGCTACCTCAATCAAATCGATGCCAAGTCTGACCGCGTCACCCTCACTGAATACGCCCGCTCCCACGGCCGCCGCCCCCTCGTCTACCTCGCCATCACCGCCCCCGAAAATCACGCCAACCTCGAAACCCTCCGCCAAGCCCACATCGCCCGCGTCACCACCCCCGAAAAACCAACCGATCTCTCCAAAGCCCCCATCGTCGTCTGGATGGGCTACGGCATCCACGGCAACGAACCCAGCGCCACCCACGCCGCCGCCCTCCTCGCCTACCACCTCGCCTCCGCCCGCGACCAAGCCACCACCGACTTCCTCAAAAACGCCATCGTCATCCTCGACCCCTGCCTGAACCCCGACGGCTTCGAGCGCTTCTCCTCCTGGACCAACAGCCACCGCGGCCAGCACCCCAGCGCCCATCGCAGCGACCGCGAACATCAGGAAGGCTGGCCCAATGGCCGCTCCAACTACTACTGGTTCGACCTCAACCGCGACTGGCTCCCCGCCGTCCACCCCGAGTCCCAAGGCCGCCTCAAACTCTTCCACCACTGGCAGCCCAACATCGTCACCGACTACCACGAAATGGGCAACGTCAACCGCACCTACTTCTTCCAGCCCGGCATCGCCAAAATGGTCCACCCCCTCACCCCAAAGGCCAACCAAACCCTCACCGAAAAGATGGCGCAAGAACACGCCAAAGCCCTCGACGCCATCGGCTCCCTCTACTACACCGGCGAATCCTATGACGACTACTACATCGGCAAAGGCTCCACCTACCCCGACGTCAACGGCTCCGTCGGCGTCCTCTTTGAGCAGGCCAGCTCCCGCGGCTTCCACACCAACACCGAACACGGCCTCCTCACCTTCCCCTTCACCATCCGCAACCAGTTCGTCACCTCCCTCTCCACCCTCAAATCCGCGCACGCCCTCCGCACCGAATTCCTCACCTACCAGCAGACCTTCTACCTCGACGCCCTCAAAGAAGCCGCCGCCTCCAAAACCCAAGCCTACGCCTTCTCCGCCCCCGGCGATCCCGCCCGCCTCGCCGCCTTCGAAACCCTCCTCACCCGCCACCAAATCACCTCCCACCACCCATCCGCCAATCTCAAAATCGGCGACCAAACCTTCCCCGCCACCACCACCCTCATCGTCCCGGTCAAACAACGCCAGTTCCGCCTAATCAACGCCATGTTCGAGACCCGCACCAAGTTCGAGAGCAACATCTTCTACGACGTCTCTGCCTGGCACCTCCCCTCCGCCTTCGGCCTCCTCCACACCGCCCTCGAAACCATCCCCGCTCCCGCCGAAAATCCCCGCCTCACCCCCAAAGGCTCGCTCATCGGCCCCGACCCCGCCTACGCCTACGTCTTCTCCTGGACCCCCCGCCACGCCCCCACAGCCGTCTTCAACCTCCTCACCTCCAAAGTCCGCTGCTGGACCGCCACGCGATCCTTCACCACCATCACCGACGGCAAAAAAACCACCTGGCCTCAAGGCAGCATCGTCGTCCCCGTCACCACCCAAGACACCATCACCCCCCAAGCCCTCCGGACAAAACTGAAAGCCCTCGCCGAATCCCACACCCTCCCCATCCACGCCCTCGCCACCGGCTACCACGGAGCCGTCCCCGACCTCGGCAGCCCCACCTTCGAACCCCTCCAAAACAAGGGCATCCTCCTCCTCACCGGACCCGGAGTGTCCTCTACCACAGCAGGCGATGTCTGGCACCAATTCGACCAAGTCTGGCACACTCCCATCACCATGGCCGAAGCCACCCAACTCAACTCCCGCCTCCTCGCCGACTTTTCCACCGTCATCATCCCCAGCGCCTCCTTCACCAGCCTCCCCAGCACCGCCCAAAGCGCCCTCCAGTCCTGGGTCAAAGCCGGCGGCTGCCTCATCGGCATCGGCTCCACCGCCGCCTCATTCGCCAACCAGGACTGGTGCAAATTCGAACTCGCCAAATCCTCCTCTCCCGACCCCAAAGACAAACCCAAGCCTGTCGCTCCACCCCCTCCCTACGATCAAGCCGCCGAACGCCTCACCGAAAAAGCCCTCAACGGCGTCATCGTCTCCGCCACCTTCGACCCCACCCACCCCCTCGCCTTCGGCCTCGGCAACCGCTCCCTCATCCAACTCATGCGCGACGGCACCACCTACCTGAAGCCCGCCACCAACACCTACCTCAACCCCCTTCGCTATTCAGAAAACCCCCTCGTCTCGGGTGCCGCCTCCCAAGCCAATCAAGACCTCATGAAAGGCACCACCCCCGTCCAAATCAAACCCATCGACGCCGGCCACGTCATCCTCTTCACCGACAACCCCGTCTTCCGCGGC
The DNA here is from genome assembly GCA_027487315.1 of Verrucomicrobiaceae bacterium. Classification (GTDB taxonomy): domain Bacteria; phylum Verrucomicrobiota; class Verrucomicrobiia; order Verrucomicrobiales; family Verrucomicrobiaceae; genus JAGRPD01. The sequence continues at coordinate 38,620 of JAIYDW010000244.1, forward strand.
CATTGGCTCGGCACCGAAAAACTCCTCGCCAATGCCATCCTCTTCGGCCCACTCATCAAAACCACCGGCGGCGACGCCGACGACAACCACTAACCACTGATTCCTAGACCGGTTCCCGAAAAGAGAGTCATTTTGATTCGGCGAGCGCAGCGACTTCAGTGGCAAGGAAGTCGCGCAGCCCGCTATTCAATCAATAGCGGGCAAGCGGCTAACGCAGCCAATGAGCCCGCTCCGCCGCTGGGCAAGGTGACAAGCGTTTCGAGAGTCGGTCTAGGCGACGACAGACGAAGAAGAAGCTACCAGCCAATTCACACCCCACCCCGCAAACCGCTTCCTCACCAATCCCCTCACAACCCCGCCGCCAACTCCCTCGCCAGCCCCATCGCCTCACCCACACCAGCCTTCCCCTCCCGCTCCACCGGCGCCGCCCCTTCATCCTGCTCATTGAACACCCGCACCCGCATGTGCAGTTCTCCCCCGGTCACCCACGTGTGCGCCCCCACCGGCGTCTGACAGCCCGCTCCCAAAATTTTGAGAAACTCCCGCTCCGCCGACACCCGCACCTCCGTCTCCGCATCATTGATCCCCCGCATCAGCTCCCTCACCTCACCACTCCCCGTCAAACACTCCACCGCCACCGCCCCCTGCCCCGCCGCCGGCAAAAACACCATCGGATCCAGCGCCAACGCCGCCAGTTTCACCCCGTCCATCGTCAACTCCCCCTTTGCCGCATCCATCAGCCCCAACCGCAACAGCCCCGCCGCCGCCAGCATCACCGCATCCAGCGGCTCCTCCCCCAGCACCTTGCGCACCCGCGTCGCCACATTCCCGCGAATCTCCACGATCTGCACATCCGGCCTCAACCACTTCAACTGCCGCGCCCGCCGCACACTGCTCGTCCCCACCCGCGCCCCCAACTTCAGCGTCTCCAAAGTGACCGCCTCCCGCGTGATGAGCACATCCTCAATCGGCGCCCGCGGCAGCACCGCCGCAATCTGAAACCGATCCTCCAACTCCGAAGGCACATCCTTCAAACTGTGCACCGCCGCATGCACCCGCCCCTCGTCCAGCGCCACTTCCAGCTCCTTGATGAAAATCCCTTTGTCCGCCAGCGGCACCGCTCCCCCATGAAAATCCGCAAACCTCAAATCCGTCCGCTTGTCCCCAATCGTGTGAATGATCTCCCGTTCGACCTTCAAATCCGCCACCGCCTCCTCCAACGCCCCCGTCACCATCGTCGTCTGCATCAGCGCCAGCTCACTGCCCCGCGTTCCTAAAATCACATGCTTCATCATCATCAATCCTTCGTCATTCAAATCGTTTCCAATTGCCCCTCCTCACCCTCACTCAATGGCGCAAACAGGCGCCCCCGCCCAAACTTCTCCAATTGCTCCTCCACAATCACCTCACACGCCGCCAACTGCCTCAACCGTTCCCGCCGCCCATCCTCCGCAATCGCCTGCAACGCATCGATGTCATACAAATACACCCCCTCAATCTCATTCACCTTCGGATCCACATCCCTCGGCACCGCAATATCGATGATAAACAACGGCTCCCACCGCCGCTTCCGCATCACCTGCTCCACCATCTCCGGCTTGATCACAAAATGCGGCGCCGACGTCGATGAAATAATCACATCCGTCTCATGCAGCACCGTCTCCCACTCATCAAACTTCAACGCCCGCCCGCCCATCTCCGTCGCCAACTCCACCGCTCGGTCATACGACCGATTCGAAACAATCACACTCTTCGCCCCGCGCGACATCAAACTCTGCGCGCAGGTCCGGCTCATCTCCCCCGCCCCCACCAGCATCACCCGGCACCGCTTCAAATCGAACACCTTCTCGCACAAATCCACCGCCACCGACCCCACCGAAGTCGACCCCCGCTGAATGCTCGTCTCATTGCGCACCTTCTTGCCCACCTGAAACGCCTGTTGAAACAGCTTGTTCAGCATCTTCCCCGTCGCCTCACTCTCCAGCGCCGTCTTGTACGCCTGCTTCACCTGCCCGAAAATCTCCGTCTCCCCAAGCACCATCGAATCCATCCCGCTCACCACCCGAAACAAATGCCGCACCGTCTCGTCCGCCTCCAAATGATAAAACGAAAGCGCCTCCGCATGCTCCGCCTCCAGCTCAAAAGACTCCACCAGATAATCCCTCAGTAGTCCAAATCCCTCCTTCGACTCCTCCGCCCCCTGCACCGCGTAAAGCTCCACCCGGTTGCACGTCGAAAGCACCACACTCTCCTCAAACCCCGGCAACGCCCGCATCTTCCGCAGCGCCTCCGGTAGATGCGCCTCCGGAAACGCAATCCGCTCCCTCACCTCCACCGGCGTCGTCCGGTAGTTCAGCCCCAAACACAGGAGGCGCTTCTCGTTCTCAGATTCGGAAAGCGACATGGTTCACGACACAATCCACAACGACACAAACGGCAGGATGAAACCCGCCACCGCCAGCCACGCCATCCGCCTCGGCGCCATCACGTGCCGCCACATCAGCACCGCAATCACCGCATACAAACCCCACACCCCCCACGCAAACACCACCTTCGACCCCGTCACCGCCACCGACGGCTCCAACGCAAACGTCAGCCCCAGCGCCACACTCAGCAACCCCAACCCCAGCAGCACCAACCGCAAAATCGCCCGCGCCAACTCCCGAATCGGCGGCAACTGAAAAAACATCTGCCCGATCTTGTGCGACTTCAGCATCCGCTCCTGCAGCAAATACATCACCCCCGTCACCGCCGCCATCGCAAACGCCGCATACGCCACCAGCGCCACCGCCACATGCAACTCCACCAGCGCCACAATCTTCGCCTTCGCCGGATACGCCCCAAACGCCCCCGGTAACCCCGCCGAAAGCGCCAGCAACCCCGCCACCATCGGCCCCGTAAACACCCCCAGCAACGACAGCCGATACGCCGACCCCACCAGAAAATACAGCAGCACCATGCTCCAGGAAATGAACACCAGAATGTCCGGCAGCGACTTCATCGGACACTGCCCCACCTCACGCCCCCGCCAATAAAGAAAACCCGTCTGCAACGCAAACCCCACCAAAATCAGCACCCAATGCCACCGACTTTGATGCCACCGCCCCGCCTTCAACGCCACAAACGCATGCACCGCCCCCCCGGCAAAAGCCAGAGTCGCTAGCAAAAGAAGCAGTTGTGTGATCGTCACGGAAAAATGAAACGCCGGAGCGAGGCAAACAAATGCATTCGCCCCGCTTTTGCCAGATTGCAAAAGGCAATGACTGTGAAACGGTAGTCAAACCCGTCATCTTGGCAATTATGGAGCTCTCACCCGCAATTCAAACCCTCGCAAACGCCGTCCGCGACGTCCCGGACTTCCCCAAACCCGGCATCCTCTTCAAGGACATCACCCCCGTCCTCGCCGACCCCGCCCTCCTTTCCGCCACCATCGACGGCATGATCGCCGCCACCGGCATCACCCGGGTCGACAAAGTCATCGGCATCGACGCCCGCGGCTTCATCTTCGGCTCCCTCATCGCCGCCAAACTCAACGCCGGCTTCATCCCCATCCGCAAAAAAGGCAAACTCCCCTGGAAAACCCTCGGCACCAGCTACGACCTCGAATACGGCTCCGCCACCATCGAAATCCACCAGGACGCCATCCGCCCCGGCGAGTCCGTCCTCCTCGCCGATGACCTCCTCGCCACCGGCGGCACCGCCGCCGCCGCCCTCGACCTCATCCACCAACTCGGCGGCCACGTCCTCGGCTCCGTCTTTTTCATCGAGCTCGCCTTCCTCAACGGACGCGAAAAACTCGCCGGCAAAGGCCCCGTCCACGCCCTCCTCACCTACTGATCGACGAAGGCCCGGACCCCATGACCGAACGCGAATACCAGCGCAACCTCCAGCGCATCATCGACCGCATCTTCGGTCCCATCGGAGACAAACCCCGCAGCCGCACCGACCTCCTCCGCCTCAGCAAACAATACCTCCGCCTCAAGGAAACCCGCATTCGCATGCGCCATGACACCGGCCTCTCCGGTAGCGAACTCTGCCGCATGCGCTCGGACATGATCGACCAGCTCATCCGCACCCTCTGGCAGCACTCCCTCCTTTCCCTCCCCGAAAAACAACGCGCCACCCTCCAGCTCTCACTCTGCGCCCACGGCGGCTACGGCCGCCGCGTCATGTCACCAGGCAGCGACATCGACCTCACCTTCCTCCTCCCCGGCAACTCATCCAACGTCTCCCCCGAAATTGCCGAACTCATCCGCCAGTTCCTCATGCTCCTCTACGACGTCCGCTTCAAAGTCGGCCACGGCGTCCGTTCCGTCGGCGACTGCATGCGTCTCGCCAACGAAAGCATGGAAACCAAAACTGCCCTCATGGAGTTGCGCCAACTCTGCGGCGACACCCTCGCCTACGACCAGTTCCGCGCCCGCTTCGACAAAGAATGCATGAAAGGCCAGGAAACCGCTTTCCTCCGCCTCCGCCAGCAGGACCTCGCCACCCGCCACAGCAAATTCGGCAACACCCCCTTCGTTCAGGAACCCCACGTCAAAAACGGCTGCGGCGGCCTCCGCGACTACCAGAACCTCATCTGGATGAGCTACGCCAAATACCGCTCCCTCAAACCCAGGGACCTCATCGAAAAAGGCCTCATCTCCGCCGCCGGCTGGAAGGAAGTCTCCAAAGCTTACGACTTCATCCTCCGCACCCGCAACGCCATGCACTACGCCGAGCGCCGCTGCGAAGACCAGCTCACCCTCCGCCTCCAGGGCGTCGTCGCCACCCAACTCGGCTACAAACAAAAACGCGTCCTCAACCGCATCGAAGCCTTCATGCGGGACTACTACACCGCCACCCGCGACATCCTCCAGCGCTCCAGCGAAATCATGGACCGCTTCCACCTCCAGGACGTCGACGCCGAAGCCAAAAAACGCCGCCCCCTCGCCTTCCTCGCCCGCAACCGCGTCGCCAAAGTCTCCAAGTTCGACAGCTTCATCGCCCGCAACGAACGCATCTTCCCCGAAGACCCCAACCTCTTCAAAGACGACCCCCACCGCCTCATCCGCCTCTTCGCCCACACCCAGCAGCGCCACCTCCGCCTCAGCCCCGAACTCTTCCAGCTCGTCCAGGAAAGCTTCCGCCTCGTCAACGCCTCCTTCCGCTACCAGAAATCCGTTCGCGACACCTTCCTCTCCATCCTCTCCCGCAAAGGCGACGTCGGCCGCACCCTCCGCCAAATGCACCGCGTCGGCTTCCTCGGCCGCCTCGTCCCCGAATTCGGCGCCCTCACCTGCCTCGTCCAGCACGAATTCTTCCACCAATACACCGCCGACGAACACACCCTCCGCACCATCGAAATGCTCGACGGCCTCTCCGGCGAACCCAACCTCGCCCTCGCCTTCTACCAAAAACTCTGGCGCAGCATCGACGAACCCTGGATCCTCTACCTTGCCCTCCTCATGCATGACACCGGGCGCGCCGCCAACGCCAAAAGCCACGACGACGAAAGCGTCATCCTCGCCAACGCCGTCTGCCGCCGCTTCGTCATCAAAGGCCCCCAGCGCCAGCTCCTCATCTTCCTGGTGGACAACCACCTCCTCATGTACCGCACCGCCACCGGCAAAAACCTCGAAGACCCCCGCGTCGTCGAAGAATTCGCCGGCATCATCCGCACCCAGGCCAACTTGGACACCCTCCTCGTCATGACCTACGCCGACTCCAAAGGCACCTCCACCCAAAGCTGGTCCGGTTACAAAGAAGCCTCCATCCGCCGCCTCTACCACCTCACCACCGAATTCCTCAACGCCCCGGCCGACTTCATGGAGCGCGCTGCCGCACCCGTCCACGAACTCCGGGACGCCGTCATCAAAAAACTCGGCGCCGGCTGGTCCGAAGAACTCAAAGCCCACTTCGAGGGCATGCCCCCGGCCTACTTCAACTTCCTCGACGCCGAAACCGTCGTCGCCCACCTCCGCCAGTTCCGCGCCTTCTTCGTCCACCTCACCGAGGAGCACTCCTCCAGCGGCCTCCTCCCCATCGTCACCTGGAAAGATCTCCCCGAACAAGGTTGCTCCGAAATCACCCTCACCTGTTGGGACCGCCCCCAACTCCTCGCCCGTGTCGCCGGCGCCCTCGCCGCCCAAAGCATCAACATCCTCGGCGCCGACCTCTACCGCCGCAGCGACGACCTCGTCCTCGACACCTTCCGCGTCTGCAACACCAACTTCGCCCCCGTCACCTCCAAAAACGCCCGCCTCCGCTTCGAACAGGACCTCAACAACTCCTTCCTCGACACCCAGTTCGACTTCAGCAAAGCCATCACCCCCCAGAAAAAACCCTCCCCCGAGTTCGAAGCCATGCTCGCTGAGATCCCACAGCGCATCTTCATCGACACCACCGTCTCCCCCGACGAAACCATCATCGAACTCCAAGCCGTTGACCGCCTCGGCCTCCTCTACGACGTCCTCAAAACCATCGGCAAATACCGCCACAACGTCACCCACGCCCGCATCAACACCGAAAAAGGCGTCGCTGTCGACGCCATCTACATCCGCAACGCCCAAGGCCAAAAAATCACCTCCCCCACCGAACTCAGCACCCTCGCCAAAGCCCTCGCCAAAGCCATACAAGGCGAAATCGCCACCGCCATCCGCTAAACGGCAACCCCAGTGCTCCGCTCACCGCCCCCTCCCAAAAAAGTGAGAGCGTGAGTCCCCAAATGTACCACGCCTGTCCCAGGCGTCCCTCTGCGTCACGGTGTCACCAACCGCGCCGTCACCAGACACAACACGCGCAATGCATGATTCGGTGACCCATCCTCGTTCGGAGGCGTGTTCATCCCGCACAGCGCCGTGCCGCCCGGCCGCATCGCCACCGCCGTTGTGTTTTTCATGGAGTAAAACTCGGGCATCGACTGCACCTCCCTTTCACCCGTATCATGGGGCAGGGTCATGATGGCTTTGTCACCCAAATGAATCACCGCTTCAGGGGCGAGATTGAGATCAATGATCGTGCCATCGGGGGAAAGCACAGGGTCCACTTCCAATCGAACACCCACAGGACGCATTTCAAAACTCGACGCCGAAACCAGGTCCACAGCAGTCAGTCCTGCCGGAACGGGAGGACTATTGCTATCACGTCCTTTGGCACCCGTGTACTCGGTGGGGTAGATATGTTCCTGGACCGACTCACAGGTGGCTCGCTGTCCGCTCTTGGTGGACACACTGATCGAACCCACAAGCTTGCCTTTGCCCTCTTTGACCAGATGGATCATCGTTTCATGCCAGGCCAGACTCGTCGTCGGCGCGTCTTTCCCATGCAACAGGGCCCCAGCGTCTTCGGCAGCCATTTGCACATAGTCCACGGTGATCTCGATCAACGGCGACACAGTTTCAGCCTTTGTCCCGTTCGGCGCAAACGGATCGGCCGCATGGATGGCCGAGATGAATAAGAAGGAGGCGCTGGCTAGCAGGATGGCAGGGGTTTTCATGGTGGGATTGGAGGATCAGGGTTGGAACAAAAATTCAGCGCTGTTGATCAGCGACCACGCCAGTTCAGCGGGACCGAACTCACGAGCAAACAAAAAGGCGCTAGCCTGCTCAGCCTTCTCAGGCTGGCGACCGAGCACGGTCAAGTAAAGAGTCTCCACCTGCCGCTCCAGACTGTCCAGTCCAGCCGCCCCACCACTGCGCATGGCCAGTTCCTCCGCCGCCCGTCGCACACGCACGTCCTCTTGGAAAAAGCGCGCCACCGAAAAAGAAATCACCGCCAGACTTTCATCCGCCCACTCGCGCGATCCACGACCCAGCACCCGCAGCGCATGGTTCTCCTCCGGCACTTGCGGAAGATCGACAGACCTTGACTCCCCCGCCGACTCGGGCAGCCAGGACACCAAAGCATCCCACACCACCTCGGCAGGCAATCGCCGAATCTGTGGCGCGTGCAAAGGCACTGCAGCATACGGCTGGGGTCCTTGCCCTACGCGTTGATAAGCCTCCGTCCGCGCCAGCACGCGCTGAAACTCCCGCAGGTCCATCTTGCATCGACTCAGAGATTGCATCACAGCCTGAAACCAACGCTCCTCAAGCCACTCAGGCTGTAACCTTGCATAGTCACCCCCGTTCGGCGGCGAGTCACAGCTTTGCAATCGGACCGCTTCGGTGGCAGAAACCCTTGCCGTTGCCGACTCCCTCCACGCCACCTGCGCCTCATTCCGCAAAGGCCCAAACAGCCACTCCCAAACGCGCAACGCTGTCGCCGCAGTGAACCGAGGATTCGCCCGTTCCGTCCACCAGTGCGCCAGTCCCTGCATCCCCTCTTTGATCCCCCTTTCGCCTGCGGGCGGAGGCCTGCTCCATCGCAAAGCCCGAGCCGCCACCAGTTCGCCCGCTTTTCCATCCCGATACGCATAACGTTCTGGCAAAGGCAGACCCAGGAAGGGCTGATTCCGCGCCACGCTCAAGGTCTCCCCCATAGCCAGGGGCCGCAGTGGATCAGGCGTGAGCGCCGCATCAGGCCAGAGTTGACCAGGCGATATCGTGACCAAAACCTTTTGCCGATTCACTTCACTGTTTCGGCGACCTACCGGCGTGGCCGATGGCAGGATCGTTCGTGATCGGTTCGCTGCACTCGCCCGCACTCTCTCCGCCACCTGAGTCGTCCCTTTGCTACGCTCGACTTTCACCGCTCCAAAGCACGCAGCGAACTGCGTTACCCCCATCTGCGTCCAATTCTCAAAGGGATGGTCATGGCAATGCGCACAGTGCAGGTTCTCTCCCAAAAAAGCCCTCACCAGTTCTGTCGCCGTCACCTTCAATTCCCCGCCATCCCGCACCAGCAGCCCCACTGCCGGATTCGAAGCCACACTTCCCTCGGCTATCAGCAGCTTTTGCAACAATTCATCAAAAGGCGTCTGCATGCGCATCTCCGCCTTGAGCCAATCAATGTAACCCTGCTGCGACTCCCCCAAAACGCCATCCTTCACCCGGAGCGCGTCCGCCAGCCGCTGAAACCGCCACTCATCCGCCCCCGCCTCCAGCAGCAGCCGATCCACCAACCGCGCCCGCTTGTCCGCAGCCGCATCCACTAGAAAAGCCCGCACCTCCTCCGCCTCCGGCAACCGACCCGCCAAATCAACGCTGGCCCGCCGTAAAAACACCTCATCACCAACCCGCTCCGGCAACTCCTTCACCGAATCCTGCGCCACCTGTCGCTGCTTCTCCCACTGCAACCGCAGTGCCGCATCAATCCTCCCCGCCTCCCCCGCAACTTCAGTCTCGCTAAGTCGAAATTCCGTCCCTGCCATTCCCGGCACTGCCAGCAAAAAGCTTCCAAGGAAAACAAACCGAACCACATCCATCGCCTTCATGAAACGATCCACCCCCCGCTTCCTTGGATAAATCTCAAACCCCAACCCCATCCCCCAAAAACCCACGCCCTCCCCTACCCCAAAAAATCACCACCCCGCACCCACAAACGCCGCCCGCAAAAACGCCCCCCTCGTCTCTTTCCCCGCCAAATCCGCCTTCACCCCCAGCTTCTCCGCCAGCGCCACCCACCGCTTCCGCGTCACCTCATCCAGCGGCTTCTCCAACTCCACCGCGTGCCCCGGGTTCGCCTTGTAATACTGCCCGTGCAGATTCTCCCCTCGCTGCCCCGGCTTCTCCGGCATCGGATTCAACCCATGCCAGCCGCCTGCAACACCCCACCACTGCACCATCGCAAAGTCCGCATCCCCTGGCAGCACATCACTCACATAAATCAGCGCCGACTCATCCTCAGCCAACCGCTTTTGCAGTCCCTTCACCTCCACCTTCTGCACCAGCCCGTCACCCTTCGCAGCCATCGCCGCCGCATGACCCGCCGCCTGCCCCAGCGACATCCAAATCGGCTCCAACCTCAGCGCACAAAACCCCACGTGCGATGACGAAACCGCCACCGGCACCAGCAAATTCTCACAGTCCCCATCCTTCGGCACCAACACCCCGTAGGGCACCTGATAAGGCGGCACTGCATTGTAAAATTCCCCTCCATGATGCCCTCCAAGTTGCGGCCCCTCATGATTCGTCCCATGACAATTGTTGCCGTAGTCCCCCATCGCAATCGCATCCCCAAACAGCTTCGCCCGCGCATCCCCCGCCGCATGCTCACTGTCCGCCTGCACATACACATGCTTCCCGATCATCCGCCTCGCCTCTCGCACATACAACTGCGGCGGCAAATGCCCCGTCTCCACAAACTCATCCTTGCACCACCCCCACGGCGCCGCCATCTCCCGATACTTCATCGGCACCGCCTCATCATGCTGCAAAAAATACAGCAGCCCCACATTGTACCTCAAGTGCTCCGCATAAATCTGCCTCCGCGTCACCTCATCCCCTTCCGGCCAGTCCAAGTTGTAACCCGGCATCGAAAGCCTCACCATCCCCCGTGACACATCGTTGATGTCATACTTCCGGTTCGGCAACGCCGGCAAATGCGCCTTCACAACGCACCCCGACGGATACCCAAACACCGTCTTAAATTTCCCCTCCTCAAGCATCGGCAACACCGCCAAAAAATCCTCCCGCTTATACCCCTCAGGCGCCTCAATCGGCACTCGATTCGCCGGATCATCCGTCGCGCAGAATCGAAAATTGTAAGCCTGCAACTGCTCGTCCGCCACCTCCGGCGCCAGCGACTCCCCATACTGCATCGCCCCCTCCCTCCCCACATGAAACGGCACCCCCGCCTGCGCCATCAGATCCCCCTCATAACTCCCATCCACAAAAACCTTCGCCTTCACCGTCAAGCCCTCGCCCGCCTTCGACTCAAACACCGCCTCCATCAGCCGCGCCCCCTGCTTCCCCACCGACTTCAAATGCCACGCTTTCTTCACCTCCACACCCGCCTGTTCTGCCAACATTCCCTCCAGCACCAAAAGATTCACCTTCGGCTCCCCAAACGTCCCCTCATAACTTGCCTTCACCTGCTCCGAATCCACTCCATACGTTTTCACGTAATGCGCCTTCACCCGCTGGCTGAACTCCAAAAACGTCCCGCTCAACGACTCCAGCGAATGAAAATCCGTGTGCGACAACCCACTCGTCACCAGCCCACCCACTCGCTCCGTTGGCTCCACCAACAACACCTTCGCCCCCGACTTCCCCGCCGCCACCGCCGCCGCAATCCCTCCCGGCGTCGCCCCATACACCACCACGTCCACAGCCACGCCCTCCGCCCTCACCCAAGAAACCCAAATCAGTCCAAGCCAAATCAATCGCTTCATCACACCCCCACCTAAGCACAACCTCCCACAAGTTAAAATTCAAATCCATCGCCTCCACAAATTCCTTGCCACCCCCCTCCCCAACCCAAACACTCCCGACACAACAAATCGCGAACCGAGAACAGAAAACAAAATCCCCCATGCCCCCCACCGCCGTCCGCCATCACATCCTCGCCACCGCCACCGTGGTCGCGTTCCTGATGTACCTGGACCGCATCTGCCTCGCTCAAATCATCTCCTCAGACTCCTTCCAAAAAAACATCCACCTCTCCCCCGACCAGATCGACTGGGTCAAAGGCAGCTTCTTCTGGGCCTACGCCCTCGCCCAAGTCCCCGCAGGCTGGCTCAGCGACCGCTTCGGCACTCGCATCCTCGTCACCCTCTACATCGCCCTCTGGTCCTTCTTCACCCTCGCCACCAGCTTTTCCCTCGGCTTCACCACCCTCCTCCTCACTCGCCTCGGCTGCGGCCTCGCCGAAGCCGGGTACTACCCCGCCAGCTCCAGCCTCCTCACTCGCTGGGCGCACATCGACGCCCGAGGTTTCGCCAGCAGCCTCATCTCCTGGGGCGGACGCATCGGCGGCGCCATCGCCCCCGGCCTCACCGCCTACCTCATCCTCCAATCCGGCGACTGGCGTTGGGCCGGTTGGACCTACGGATTCATCGGCCTCGCCGTCGCCGCCCTCTATTGGACCGTCTTCCGCGACCACCCCCGCCTCCACCCCCGCTGCAACCCCGCCGAAATCAATCTCCTCGCCGAAGGCCGCGGCGCCTTCCTCCCCACCACCGATCCCCCCCGCCGCTTCCCCCTTCGCCTCGCCTGTGCCAGCACCACCCTCTGGCTCACCAACATCGTCCAGTTCTTCAACAACATCGGCTGGGCTTTCCTCATCCTCTCCCTCCCCGACTACCTCAAAAAGGTCAAACACCTCGACGACGGCACCACCGGCCTCATCACCACCGCCGCCCTCACCGTCGGCATCGCCGCACTCCCGCTCGGCGGCCTCATCACCGATCGCCTCACCCGGTCTAATGGCAGACGCCTCGGCCGCATGCTCCCCATGGCCCTCACCAAATTCGCCGCCGCCGCCAGCTACACCCTCGCTCTCTACACCGATTCCCCCTGGGCCATGGCCTTCGCCTTCGGCCTCGTCGCCTTCTTCGCAGACATTGGCCTGCCCGCCATGTGGACCACCCTCCAGGACATCAGTGGCAAACACCAAGCCCAACTCTTCGGCTGGTCCAACATGTGGGGCAACTTCGGCGCCGGCCTGCAACCCATCCTCTTCACCGCCGTCCTCGCCGCCTACGACACCAATCACGACTTCCAGGAAGGCATTTACCTCTGCGCCCTCGCCTTCACCGTCTCCGGCCTCGCCGCCCTCTTCGTCAACGCCGAAAAGCCCGTCACCGACTCCCCTTGACCCTGCGCAGCAACAGTCCCCAAACTTCGACCCGTTCACAGCCTCCACGAACTCTCTCTTTCCCTTCTCTCAGTAGTGTGATTGGATGCCCCTACTCGCTCCCTCCCCATGGACCTCCGCCACCTTCGCTACTTCCAGGCCGTCGCCGAGGAACTCAGCTTCTCCAAAGCCGCCCGCAAACTCCGCATCGCCCAGCCCGCCCTCAGCCGCACCGTTCAAGAACTTGAACTCGAACTCGGCTGCCGCCTCATGGACCGCGACCGCCGCAGCGTCCGCCTCACCCCCGCAGGCTCCACCCTCCTCGAAGAAACCGGCCTCCTCCTCGATCGGCTCGAAGAATCCCTCCGCCGCGTCCGCCGGGCCGCCTCCGGCGAAGACGGCGAACTCCGTCTCGGCTACATCGGCCCCCCCACTCGCCCCTTCCTCGGCCCCCTCCTCCTCGAATATCGCAACCGCTTCCCCCGCATCACCGTCATCCTCGAAGAACGCACCCCCGAACGTGTCTGGGAAATGGTCTCCCGCGGCCGCCTCTCCATCGGCCTCACCCGACCCGTCATCGCCCATGAAGCACTCGACCTAAAATCCCTCACTCTGCGTGAGGAAACCCTCTGCGCCGTCGTCCCCTCCCAACACCCCTTTGCTCAAGAATCCTCCCTCCCCTGGGAAAAACTCGCCAACCAACCCATCATCCTCCTCGCCCGCCGCGAAGGCGCCGGCTCCCACGACACCATCCTCGCCGCCTGCCAAAAAGCCGGCTTCACCCCCCGCATCGCCCACACCCCCAGCCTCATCGGCACCATCTTGCAATACACCGAAGCCGGCGCCGGCATCGGCATCGTCCCAGAGAGCGTCCTCCCCCTCGATCCCAGCCTCAAACTCCTCCCCCTCACCCCTCATCACACCATCCCCCTCGTCATGGTCTGGTCCAAAGACGGCGACGACCCCGCCGTCATCGCCTTCCGCTCCCTCATCGAATCCCACCTCCAAGCCCAAACCCTCTGGCCCCATCTTTGACCCGCTAACCAATCCGCAATCCGCCCTCCGAAATCCGCAATCCCCATGCCCTCCCCCGAACCCCACCTCGCCATCCTCGGCCCCGGCCTCCTCGGCGGCTCGCTCGCCCTCGCCGCCAAACAACGCGGCGCCGCCAACCGCGTCTCCCTCTGGGCCCGCCGCCAGCCATCCATCGACCACATCCTCCAAAATCACCTCGCCGACTCCGCCTCCACCGACCTCGCCGAAGCCACCTCGGGTGCCACCCTCATCGTCCTCGCCACCCCGGTCGAAATCATGCCCGCCCTCGCCGCCCAACTTGCCAGCCTCCCCCTCTCAGCCGGCACCCTCATCACCGATGTCGGCAGCGTCAAAGGCAGCGTCGTCCGCCAACTCGAACCCCTCTTCGCCAACTCCCCCGCCACCTTCCTCGGCAGCCACCCCATGGCCGGCTCCGAAAAAACCGGCATCGACGCCGCCCGCGCCGATCTCTTCCACAGCCAAAACGCCGCCTGCATCCTCACCCCCACCGACACCACCTCCCCCATCGACCTCGACCGCCTCATCGCCTTCTGGCAAACCATCGGCTGCCGCGTCCTCCCCCCCATGTCCCCCGAACGCCACGACCAGGAAGTCGCCCGCGTCTCGCATCTCCCCCAGCTCATGGCCTGCGTCACCACCCTCGCAGCCCTCCAATCAGACCCCTCCGTCCTCCGCTGCTCCGGCAACGGCTTCCGTGACACCACCCGCATCGCCTCCGGCGACCCCGCCCTCTGGACCGGCATCATCACCCAAAATCACTCCGCCATCCTCCCCGCCGTGCGCGACGCCCACCGCCACCTCGGAGAGCTGCTTGAAATCCTCGAAACCCTCGACGAAGTCAAACTCCAACACTTCCTCACCTCCGCCCAAACCCTCCGCAACCTCCTCCCCCCAAAACCCTAGTCGCACCCGCTCTCCGCCCCATCTCCCATCTCCGGCGCACCCGCGCCCTCCCACCCATGCCCACCCTCACCGTCAAACGCCTCCAAACCATCCCCGCCGAACTCACCGTCCCAGGGGACAAAAGCATCTCCCATCGCTCCGCCATGTTCGCCGGCCTCGCCGACGGCACCACCGTCATCGACGGCTTCCTCCCCAGCGAAGACTGCCTCTGCACCGTCCACGCCATGGCCGCCCTCGGAGCCACCGTCACCCCCATCCATGAGGAACCCGGCGTCGGCCTCGTCAAAATGGCCATCACAGGCACCGCCGGCCACCTCACCGCCCCCGCCTCACCTGTCGACTGCGGCAACTCCGGCACCACCATGCGCCTCCTCTCCGGCATCCTCGCCGGACAACCATTCACAACCACCCTCTTCGGCGACGCCTCCCTCTCCAAGCGCCCCATGAAACGAATCGCCGATCCCCTCGGCCTCATGGGCATCACCATCACCGGTCAGGGCGAAAAAATCTGCGCCCCCATCACCATCCACGGCGGCCCCGTCCAACCCATCGACTACACCCTCCCCGTCGCCAGCGCCCAGGTCAAAAGCGCCGTCCTCCTCGCCGGCCTCTTCGCCCCCGGCACCACCTCCGTCATCGAACCCGTCGCCACCCGCAATCACACCGAGCGCATCATGGCCCACTTCGGCATCGACTGCCAACGCGAAGGCACCCGCATCTCCGTCCAAGGCGGCCAGATCCCCAAAGCCACCGACATCCTCGTCCCTGGCGACATCTCCTCCGCCGCCTTCTGGCTCGTCGCCATCGCCTCCCAACCCGCCGCCTCCCTCCGACTCAACAACGTCGGCCTCAACCCCACCCGCACCGGCATCCTCACCGTCCTCGAACGCATGGGCGCCCGCATCACCCTCAGCGACGTCCGCGAACACGGCGAACCCTGCGGCACCGTCACCATCGCTGGCACCACCCTCCAGGGCACCACCATCGGCGGATCCGAAATCCCCAACGTCATCGACGAACTCCCCATCCTCGCCGTCGCCGCCGCCCTCGCTCAAGGCAAAACCCTCATCAAAGACGCCGCCGAACTCCGCGTCAAAGAAACCGACCGCATCGCCGCCGTCGCCGCCAACCTCCGCCTCATGGGCGTCACCGTCACCGAATTCGACGACGGCATGGAAATCACCGGCGGCGCCAAACTCCACGGTGCCACCATCCCCACCTTTCACGACCACCGCATCGCCATGGCCTTCGCCATCGCCGGCCTCTTCGCCGACGGCGAAACCCTCATCGAAGGCGCCGAATGCATTCGCACCTCCTACCCCAATTTCGAGCAGCACCTCGCTCAATTTCAGTGATCGCACCCGTGAACACCTCCTCTCCAGTCATCACCATCGACGGCCCCGCCGCCTCCGGCAAAAGCAGCGTCGCCCGCCTCGTCGCCGAACGTCTCCACTACACCTACGTCAACACCGGCAACATGTACCGCGCCATGACCTGGGCGGTCCTCGACGCCGGCATCGACCCCGCATCAGACCCCGCCTCCGTCGCCACCTTCAGCGCCAGCGCCCCCATCGACTGCACCGTCATCGATGGCCAAACCACCATCACCATCGCAGGCCACCTCCTCACCGCCGAAGAACTCAATAGCGACCCCGTCAACCGCGCCGTCTCCCACGTCGCCGCCGTCCTCGAAGTCCGCAACGCCCTCGTCGCCGCCCAGCGCGCCCTCCAATCCATCGGCCCCCTCGTCATGGAAGGCCGCGACATCGGCTCCGTCGTCTTCCCCGAAAGCCCCTTCAAATACTACATCGACGCCTCCGAAGAAGTCCGCTCCGCCCGCCGCCGCGCCCAGGGCCACGCCGACCAAGTCGCCGAACGCGACCGCATCGACTCCACCCGCAAAGCCTCCCCCCTCGTCATCCCAACCGGCGCCACCGTCATCGACAACTCCCACCTCACCCTCGACCAAGCCGTCGAAGCCGTCCTCACCTCCCTAAAATCCCAAGGCCTCCCCACCCCCTAACACTCCCCCCTTCCTGCAGACCAATCCGCAATCCCCATTCCGCATTCCGCAATCGAGATGAACCTCAGCTACGCCATCGGCCACCGAATCTTCCGCGAGACCGCCCATGGCTTGTTCGACTTCCGCATCATCAACCAAGCCGGCCTCCACTTCAAAGGCCCCGCCCTCATCTGCAGCAACCACGTCTCCTTCCTCGACCCCCCCTTCATCGGCCAGGCCTTCGACGAAGCCATCCACTTCTTCGCCCGCAAATCCCTCTTCAGCAATCCCCTCGTCGGAGCCATCCTCCGCAGCTGGCAGTCCATCCCCATCGACCGCGACAAACCGGATCCCTCCAGCCTCAAGACCACCATCCGTCTCCTCAAATCGGGCGGTCGCGTCCTCATGTTTCCCGAAGGCACCCGCTCCTACGACGGCAACCTCCTCCCTGCCGAGCCCGGCGTCGGCCTCTTCATCGCCAAAGCCGCCGCACCCGTTCTCCCCGTCCGCATCCATGGCACCTACGAAGCCCTCGCCCGCGGCGCCAAATGCCTCCACCCCGCCACCATCACCCTCGTCGTCGGCGACCTCTACAAACCCGACCTCACCCCCCTCTCCCACCTCCCCCCCAAAGACCTCTACAAGCACCTCGCCGACGAAGTCATGACCCGCATCGCCGCCCTCCCGCTTCCCCGTTGAGTTCGGCCCACACCCTCCGCATCCGGCCGTCTACGCCGATTTCCGGCGGCGACAAGACCCAGAAGCAGCAGCAGCGCCCGCGAAGGCTCAGGTATGGCGATCGGAGCTCCCGTGTTCTCATACGCCCAGTCAAAAATCATGCCTCCAGACGTGTTGTTTGTGAACGACACACGCATCCATCCATAATACGGTCCCTCGCTCGCGTCCGTAAAAAAGCGAAACCCCAGATACCCCTCCTCCCCGGCCTCAAATTGATCAGGACCCACACCGATGTGGGCGAAGGGATCACCCGAGCCACCAAATCCCGAAGCAAAATCCATCAAGCCGCTGATGCTGTCCCCCCAGTCCACACGATGCAGAGGCGCGTCGTTGGCAGTGCCAATCCTCGCCGGCTGAAATGAAGAGCTGTTCGCCACCCCTGCCCCCCCAAAAAACGGATTGATGTCCCAACCCGCCATCGGAGACGTGCCCGTGGAGCCGTCGTCAATGTTCAGGTAGACACCATCAAATCCCGTCGGAATGGCAATGTTTCGAATCCCGCTGTAAATCACCGCCGCGTCAGCGGAGCAAGCAAACAGCAAGGGGCAGATGGCTATGATGAGAAGTTGCTTCATAAGTCTGGAGATCAATTGGGAGTGACTGTGACACGAAAGAAGCGGGCCTTCTGGCCATTCACGAAGAAGGGATACTTCACAGCGACGACCTGATAGGTGCCGTCGTCGGCGATCACCGTTGGAACCACGACGCTCGACTGCCAGGTGCTCAAATCGGCGCTGAACTGAACGGTGTAGGTGAGGCCCGCCGTGGATTGATCTTTGCGACGACAGAAGGCAGCTCGAAAATCGACGCCGGTTGGAGTGTTCGTTATCGTCACAACTGGACTTCCTCTTTTGACGATGGAGTTCCCGCTCACTTCCAGTGTGCCGGTGTCGTTGACGCTAGGATTGGTGCCGAATGCGAACTCGACAAAGTTGCTAATTCCATCACCGTCGCCGTCCGAAGTGGAATCCGCAGCGATGTTGCGATTGAGTCCGTTGGCGAGCTCAAATTCATCCGTGAGGCCGTCGCCGTCCGTGTCTGCCGCACCTTGTTTGACGATGGTGTAGTTGTCTGGAGCGCTGCCGTTGGATTGGATGAAGGTGGCGACGAGGGTGTTACCGTTGATGTCGAGATTCACCGTGCCGACCTGGTTGTAGCTGATGTACATGGCACTGTGATTGATCGCGCCCGCATCGGCTAGTCCGGACATGCCAGCTGTGTTATACACGGCTCCAAAGTGGTCACGCGGACCGGTCAGCGGCTTCATGTAGGCTCCGTTTGGCGCGATGACGGTGCCTGCGACGGTCGCGGTGGCGGTGAAGCCGTTGGCGGCATTGCGGATGACGCCACTGGCGCTGGTGGTGAAGCCTGTGGTGCTGCCGTTGCCAGCGTTTTTCTTCATGGCAGCGGTGATGGTGCCGGTGGTGCCGTAGTTGCCGTCGAGGAGCACGCTTCGCTCGTAGTTGTGGCTGTGACCGCAGAGCACGAGATCGACACCGCCGGTTTCGAGGATGGGATTGAAGTTGGTCCGCATCTGCACCATCGCGGCCTCCGTATCGGAATCATGGCTGCCTTTGGAATAAGGTGGATGATGGAAGAAGGCAATGATCCAGGTCCGCGTGGTGCTGGCGAGGTCTTGGCGCAGCCAAGTGGCCATCGGCCCGTCTTCATTCACTCCGGTCGTGGCGGGATTGTCCACGGTCCGGGTGGAGGAGTTCGAGTCGAGGCAGATGAAGTGAATGTTGCCGTAATCAAAGCTGTAGTAGTGCTCCGTGCCGCTGGCGACGCCGCCTGCTTCACCGGCAGTCGGAAAGGTGAACATGTCGAAGTAAGGATAGGAATAGGGGCCACCGCCGCTGGGGGTGGTGTTGTTGGCATCGTGATTGCCTAGCGTGCTCCACTGCGGCATCTTGCGGAAGATGGTGGGATACATGGCGAAGTAGCCGGTTTGGTATTCCGAGTCCGTGCCGGAATTGTAGGCGTTGTCACCGAGTTGGAGGTTCAGGTCGGGAACGCGGCTGCCCATCCAGTTGTAGTAGGCGTCACGGCCTGAGGCCTGTGTGGCGCTGCCACGACCGCAATCGCCTACGACCCAGATGCGTGTGTTCGTCGCCGTGCCGGGCGTGGGAGAGGTCCGGAAGGTGTAATCCGCCGCGGTAGGTGCAGGGATAGTGTAGGCGGCGGTGCGGACGCTGGTGGTGTCTGCGGCTTCAGGCGTGAGTGCATCGGTAGCCGAGCCGACGCTGTAATAGTAGCGTGTGTGTGGTGTGAGTCCGGTGAGGCGCACGACGTGATTTGTCTGAGCGGTGGCCTCATCCGTGAACTGGTCGAGATTGGTGGATGTCGTGCCGTAGCGTACGCGGCCAACGACGGACTGACTGCTGCGCCAGCGGACGACGATGCTGTTGTGGTTCGGCATGTTCAGATACGGGCCGCGTGCCAGCGTGCCTGAGGGGCCGAGTGTGACGGTGGCGGTGACAGCGGCAGAGGTGGCGGTGGAGCCGAAGTCATCCGTGGCGCGGGAAGTGAGGGTGTAGGTGCCCGCGGTGGCATTCGCCAAAGTGAACTCATAGGGCGAGGTGAGGTCTTCACCCAGCTTGGTCGCGCCATTGAAGAACTCGACCTTCGTGATGGTTCCATCACTGTCTGTCGCACTGGCGACGATGGGGATGCTGTTTCCTGGAAGGAAACTGGCGTTGTTCGCAGGGGAAGTGATCGACACCAATGGCAGCGCATTGCCACCGGCGAGGGTGGTGATGAGATCCATGTCAAAGCTGAGGTCAGAGCTGGCGTTGTCACGCTGATGCAGCTCCACCGCGATGACGTTGCTACCCGTGACGAGTGCGGATGCAGGCAGCGTGAACGGCAGGTAGGTGGTCTCATCCGTGCCGCTGATGGTGGTGGAGGAATTGGTGAGATAATCAATGACTCCAGCAGGCATGTTGCTGCGGGCGACTTCGACGCCGTTGAGATACACGACCGCCCCGTCATCACGCAGCAGGTTGATTGCCAAGGCGAGAACCTGACTGGCATCCGTGACGGTGAAGGTCTTGCGGAAGTAGTAGGTGATGAACTTTGTCACGCTGGTCAGCCCATCGGGACCTTCGCGCAGCGTGGTGACAGGTGCGTCAGCGTAGCCTAGCTCGGCAGGTCCTGAGGCCCAGGTGCTGTCGTCGAAGGCACTGTCTTTCCAGGTGGTGCCCAGATCAGTGCCCTGATCGAAATACTTCCACGTCGCACCACGCGGGATGGTCGTCACATCGGTGAAAGCGGTGGCGTTGACACTGATGGCGGTTGAAGTGGTGACACCCGCATCGTTGTCCGTGGCGACCGCCGTGAGAGAGTGAGTGCCGACAGGAACACCGACCCAAGTGAAGGTAAATGGTGCGCTGGTGTCTTCACCGAGCTTGGTGGCCCCGTTGTAGAACTCGACCTTGCTCACGACGCCGTCCGTATCACTGGCCGTGGCGTTGATGGTAAGGCTGGAGGCTGGGACAAGTGCGTTGTTCAGCGGCGAAGCGATGGCTACAGCGGGAGCGACATTGCCTGGATTCGTCACCGTGACGTTCACAGCGGCGGATGTGGTGGAGGAAGCGTCGTTGTCGGTGGCTCTGGCGGTGAGCACATAGGCACCTGAAATCATGCCCGACCAAGCGAATTCATACGGCTCGGTGGTGTCTTCACCCAGCTTCGTGGGACCTGCGAAGAACTCGACCTTGGTCACGGTGCCATTGGCATCCGCCGCAGTGGCAGCAAGATTGACCGGGCCGGGCAGTGGGACGGAGGCGTTGTTTGCTGGGGCGGTGAGAGCCACAGTCGGCGCAGGCTGTGGGAGCGTGATGCTCACATTGTCGAGGCCGAAAATTTGGTCGGGGGAGGAGGCCTGCGCATTATCATCCACCCAGCGCAGACGCAGGGTGCCGCCCACTGTCCAAGGGCTGGCGAGGTTCACGACGGTGGGCGGCACATTGGTCACGCCGACGGTGTTTGGCACATTGATCGTGCCACCACTGACCACCGGATTGAGCGTGCTGACGTTCGACCATGTGGCGCCGCTATCCACGGAATAGAAGAGCCAGTAACCGGGCAGATCATTGACATTCGTGGGAGCCGTGAAGCGCTGGATGTCATAGCTGATGTTGAGGTTTGAGATGGCGGCGGCACTGATATTCGTGAGTTCCACCTGGAAAGCCATCCCACCGAGCGAGGTGGGAGCGCTGCCGAGCATTCGGTTCGCCGAATCACCAGGAGCGCCAGCGTTGTAGCCGTTGTTGGCATTGGCCGTCGGGGCATTGCTGGCGGTGAGTGAAGCGCTGGAGAGAGTCATCAGGCCGATGCTACCAGCCGTGCTGGAAGGTCCACCGATAATGCCGGTAGCAGCGGTCCAGAGCGTGTTGCTCGTGCCGGGACCATTCCACACGGTCCAGGCAGCGGGCGGTGTCGTGCCAGCCGTGCCCATGCTGCTGAAATTCTGGCTGTAGGTGTTCGTGAAGCTTCCGACAGGAGTCACCGTGATTGCCACGGCGCTCGATGTTGTTACGCCGCCATCGTTGTCCGTGGCGACTGCGGTGAGAGAGTAGCTGCCTGCGGCGACACTCGTCCAACTGAAGGTGTGAGGCGCTGTGGTGTCCTCACCCAGTTTCGTCGCGCCATTGAAGAATTCGACCTTTGCGATGGTGCCATCCGTGTCGCTCGCCGTCGCTTCGAGGGCGATGGTTCCGGCTTCAAAGCTCGCGTTGTTGGCTGGTGAGGTGATTGCCACCGTCGGCAGCATGTTGCTGGCATTGACGACGGTGATATTCACCACGCTCGACAAGGTGGCAGCCCCGGTATTGTCCACGGCGACAGCGGTGAGAGCATAGGCTCCAGAAGGCGCAGCCCACACAAACTCATAGGGCGCGGTGAGATCCTCACTGAGCTTGACTGCACCTTGATAAAACTCCACGCGGGCGATGCTGCCGTCCGTGTCTGCCGCATTGGCAGTGAGATTCACGGTGGCTGGGAGATTGATGGTGGCGTTACTGACCGGTGTGGTGATCGACACGGTTGGCGCGACATTGGCCGTGGTGCTGAAGCGGCGTGTGGAGCTGCTGGCGAGGTTGGTCCCGTCATTCGCCGTCGCATACCACTCATAGTTGCTGCCGACTTCCAAACCGGTCCAGTTCAGCGAGGCGCTGGTGCCAGCAGCGGCCACATTGGCTGTGCCGAGCGGAATCCAATCCGTGAGAGAACTCTGCATGTTGTAGGGCAGTGTGAACTGGCTGTCCGCATCCGTTTCAAACGTGCCTGCGGCTGGATTGATCGGATTCGAGACGCGGTAGGTCTTCGCACTGATTGTGTTCGCGGTGGGGGAGAAGGTGAAGTAGCGCAGCCAGCCATCGCCGCCATTGCTGCGGCCTTGATAGTCCTGCAGCACGCTGTGTACCGTGCGGCCCTGGAAGGTGTCGCTACGCTGGCCTTCGCCAGCCACATGGCCGCAGAGCATGAGGAAAAAGTTCGGATTGTCCTTCAGGTTGTCATAGATGGCCTGCCCCTGCGTGCTGAAGGTCGCGGGATTGCCCGTGTTCACGATCCAGTGACTCGTCACGATGGCGCGGCGATTGGGGAAAGCCTTCATCACCGCATCCGCCCAGTCCAAAATGACCTGATAGCTCGAAACAGCACGCGCATCATATTCGAGGTGCAGAATGATGAAATCCAGACCGCTGGCGCTGAAGACCTGGTAGTTGTTGTTATTGTTCGTCAGTGACTCATTGCCGCCCCAGTAGCTGCGGCCCGCGTAACGGCTAGCTCCGAAGAGATTGTTATAAAACACATTCGCGCCGCCCGCGTTGCCGATGCTCGTCTGATCGTGATTTCCCGGCGCAGCACCCCATGGGATGCCATAGGCACGCAGCGTGGCCACTTGGTTCTCGATCCGCTTCATCGACTCATCCGCCACCGTCCACTCGGCAGGCACGGCGTCACCATTTTGCACGATGTCTCCCATGTGGCTGACAAACGCGAGGTTCAGCGTATCGCGATTATCGACGAGCCACTGAGTCTGCGCATGGAAAGTGGCCGCACGGCCATTGTTGCTCAGATTCTCCGAATAAAACTGCGTGTCGGGAAGCGTGGCGATGGTGAAATCTGGTCCTGGGACGGCTGGAGTCGTTTTGCGACCATAAAAGGTCACCGTCATCGCATCGCTCTCGTTATCGCTCAAGTTGGCGTTCAGCATCGTACTGCCGCCGATGCCCGTGGCGGCATTCGCCGGCGTAGAAAGCGTGATCACAGGCGCTTGATTGGAGTTTGGCGTGATGGTGATGCTCACCGCTGCCGAGGTCGCCACTGCGCCGCCATTGTCCGTGGCCTTCGCGGTGAGTGAAAACGTGCCGGTGTCCGCATTCGTGCGGCTCCAGTCGTATTGATACGGTGCGGTGGTGTCCTCGCCGATCTTCGTCACGCCGTTGAAGAACTCCACTTTTGCGATGCTGCCATCGCCGTCCGCTGCATCCGCCGTGAAGCTCACCGTGGCCGGAGCCATCGTGGAGAAGCCGTTCACTGGCGCTGTGATCGCGACGGTGGGTGCGTTGTTGGGGGTGAAGGAACGCCCGTGCATCCAGACCGGACTCGCCACCAGCGTGCCCGCAGGTGAACCTGCCACGGAACTCGCAGCCGTGGTTCCCGTGCCTTCGGCGAAACCATAGCGTCCCAACAATCCGGTGCCGGTGGTGATTTCGGCATCCTTGCCCGCCAGAATCTCTGCACTGGTGCGAGCCACATTCCACACGCGAACTTCATCGATGAGACCGAGAAACGTGCCCTCACGCACACCACCCGATGTCATAGCGGTGCCTATGGCAAAGTGCTGCGTGCTGATGGCCTCCGGAACGGCATTGGCAATCGTGTTGACGCCTGCTGTCGCGCTCGTGGTGTCTTTGACGCCGTTGATGTAGAGCTTCCACTTCTCGCCGTCGGTCGCAGCACCGTCATAGGTCGCGGCGATGTGCGTCCATTGATTGAAAGGGATCGAGCTGGTGCCGATGACGGGATAATTCTGCCCGGTCGTGACACCAGATGTTGCCGCCGCCTCGAAGTCGGCCACAAGGCGGTTCGAGGTGTCGATGCCCATGAAGTAGTTGCAGTTCAAACCCGCTGTCTCGGATTCACCACGTCCCTTCGTCACCACGGGATACGCGGTGACGCCGCCGGTGCCGGTGGAAGTCGTGGTGCCGTTCCCGGTGCGATAAATCCAGGCCTCCAGCGTGAAAACGGACGCGCCAAGGGTGCTCGTGGCAGCCCCCATCGTCACGTGATTCGACGAACCATTGAAGAACAACGCGCTGTTCGTTTCGGTGGTGAAAACGAAGTCATCAATCGCCAAGCCCTGCTCATTGCCGCTCTCGTTCGTGTCTGTGATGCGCAGCCACAGATCCTGTCCAGGTGCCCAGGAAAGGCCCGTGACCAGACGTGCCACACCACGACGATTCGCGGATGAGTTGCCATCCAGCGAACGCGCTGTCGTTCCCGTGATCACCGGAGCGGTAAAGGTGGTGAAATTGGAGACATAAGTGCCGCTCGTGAGTGATGTGGCACCGATGGAGTAATCCACCTGCAACGTGTGCGCTGCGGACTGCGTGCTCGCATACCACTGCTCACCAGTGAACATCACCGAGAAGCTGGTGATGGTCTGCGCCGTGCTGTTCACCAGCCGCACGCCATATTGCACGGGCGCGTTGGTCGTGCTCAGCGAGTTCGTGCTGGTGGCGCGTGAACCCAGCGCCCGATCCGTGCTGCTCGCGCTGCCAAAGCTGATCATGCCGATGTTGTTGGCACTGTTAGTAGCGTCAAAAGTCGCCGCCGTTCCGCCCATGGTACCATTCGTGACTTGGTAGCCCGACTTCGAGGAATACCATCCAGGCAAGGTGCTGTTGTCCGTCCAAGTTACATTGGCCGTGTTGTTGGTGGTGCCTTGCAGCGTGTTGAAATCCTGGAGATAGACTCCGCCGGTGTAGCTGACCTGCGCCGCTCCGGTGAGAGGCAGGGCGAGCAGAGCGGAGAAAATGAGGCGCTTCATGGCTTGGAAATGATGGTGATGGTTTGTTGAGGAAGGGGTTTCAGGGCCTGCTGCGCTTCTTCGAGGAGGCGGCTCATGGCATGCGAGCCGCGTTCGAGATTTGGCAGGGCAAGAAGGTGATCACGTAGCGTGGTCCATGCTGCTTTGGCAGCGTCTGGGCGGCCCGCTTGCGTGAGAATGGCAGCCCGCTTCGCCATCCAAGGCTCGGGACGTGGCATCACTTTCTGAATGGCTTCCACACGTTCCAGGGACGCATCGAAGCGACCGGCGGTTAGCTCGAACTCCAGCGCCTTCAGCACGAGTTGCGGCACATTCCCGATCTGCTTGATACCTGAGGCCAGGACGCTAAGTGCCTCGTCATGCAGGCCCTGCGCGGCCATTGCCTCCGCCGTCTCGATGACAAACTCTGGCTCCATCTGCGTCGACGCCTTCAAAAACGCACGGTAGTCGTTCAGCGAGGCCTCATGCACCCCAAGTTTGCTCAGCACTCGCGCACGTTCCAGCCGCGCCATGCCCGCGTCCGCATGAGTAGCGATGTAGCGATCCAATTCCTCGCGCGCCGCCTCGTGCAAGCCACCGGATGCAAGCGCCCGGCCTCGGAGATAGCTCAGATCGCTCTCGTTCGCTCCAGACCGCAGTGCACGCTCCAGATCGACCAGTGCCGTCTTCCAGTCCTCGTGCTCCACATGAATGAAGGCCCGCCGCGTTAACAACGTTGAGTCATTCGGCCGAAGCGCCAGCTCATTGTCCACCTCTTCAATTAACTCATGATACGTACCATGCCCCAAAACCGAGGTTGCGAACGATATGAAAATCAGAGAAAGGAATGAGTATGAAGATTTTCGCCCCATGGTGACGCCCTCCTACCTTCGCAACATCGAAACACCAAGTGACGATATTGCCACGACGGTTGGTCCGCTGATCAAAGATCGTTCTCCTCCATCTCCGTCTTCCCTTTCCGTGCAAGAACGAGTTCTCGTCACTGAATTTCCAATCAAAAACTGTGTGACAAAGATTTCACCTTCGAAACCCCCTCGGTCTGTTCACACAAATTGCTCGAGGATTGGAAAAATCTAACTTCAAAAGAACCCAAGGCCAGGAAACCCATTCACCTTAAGGCAGCCTCACCTTCGCCAAATAAATCGCACTCTTCCCCCCCTCGTGGCTGGAGTAATAACTCACCAACAGGTGCCCCTCATGCCACACCATCCCAGGGTAACTGCAATCCCCCCCGCTCGGTAGCTCCAACAACGGCTGCACCCCCTCCGGCGTCATCTTGTAAAGCACCATGTGCGGCCCCGGCGTCTTCCCAAACCCCCGTGACCCCGCCACCAGCATCCCATTCGGCAGCTCAATGAAATTCGGCCCGCCCAACGGCACCGGCAACTGACTCCACGTCCACTGCCGATGCGGCGGCGCACTCACCCCGATCGCTCCCTTCTTATCCCCGCCCTCACGCCTCACCAACGCCACCGCCCGACCATCCTTCAAAAACCGCACCGTCGTCTCATTCGGCCGCCCCGGCACATTTAGGATCGACTCCAACTGCCACACCGACCCATCCCCGCTCGAATACATCTTCGCCGACCACTCCGCCTCCGGCTTCCCCCCACCCGTCGTCGGCCACTGATTGTAGGCCACCCCATAAACCTTCCCATCGGACGGATGCCGCGTCACCCGCCACAGCCAGTCCCCCTCCGCCAGCAGTTTCTGCGGCGGCGTCCACACCTTGCCATCCTGCGAAGCCGAATACCGCGGCCGCATCCCCTTCAATTCCGTCCCCCCATTGTAAACCGATCCCCCCATCACCAGATACAACCGCTTCTCATCCGGCATCACCTCAAACTTCGGATCCCTCAAATCCACACCCGCCTCCTTCACCTCCGCATAATCCACCCAGCTCTCCCCCGTCGAAGAAATCAAAATCCGGATCGTCCCATCGCCTCCCACATGCCCCGCACTCTCCCTGAAACACAGATACCAAAGATTCTTGTACCGCGCCAAATCCGTGAACGCATTGTGCCCCGCCTTATCCCAAATCTTTGTCACCGAAACCACCTCCGCCTCCTGTGCCCGGCACGTCATCGCCGCACCCAGCCCCAGCATCCCCATCAAACAAAAAGTCAAAACACGCATCCCCCCAATACGCCCCATCTCCCCCCCTCTCGTCAAGCCCAAGCTCCTTTCCCAATCAACCCACACAACACGGACACGGCTGCACCCAGTGCCCCGGCGCCACCTCCTTCAGCGTCAAATCCATCCCCACACTCTCCTTCCACCTCGGATGCTTCATCCGATGTCCAAACGCACATCCCTCGGGCGGATTGATCGGACTCGGCACATCCCCCGTCAGCAACTTCCGCTCCCGCCGCTTCGCCGGGTCCGGCACCGGGATCGCATCCAGCAACGCCTTCGTATACGCATGCCGCGGATCCCGATACAGCGCCGCCACCGGCGCCAACTCCACGATCTTCCCCAAATACATCACCGCCACCCGGTCACTCATGTGCTGCACCACACTCAAATCATGAGCGATAAAGAGATACGCCAGCTTGCTGTCCCGTTGCAACTCCAGCAGCAAATTCAACACCTGCGCCTGCACACTCACATCCAGCGCCGATACCGGCTCATCACACACAATCATCTTCGGCCTCAACGCCAGCGCCCGCGCAATCCCAATCCGCTGCCGCTGCCCCCCGCTGAACTCAAACGGATACCGATTCGCCGCCCCCTCTGGCAAACCCACCCGCCTCAGCAACTCCGCCACCCACTCCCCGCGCTCCACCCGCGTCCCCAACTTCTGAATCACAAACGGCTCCTCCAAAATCTGCCCAATCGTGTGCCTCGGATTCAACGACTCCGCCGGATCCTGAAACACCATCTGCATCTCCCGCCTCAACGTCCGCAACGCTCCCGTGCCCGACTTCGTAATGTCGTGTCCCTCAAAAACCACCTGCCCCGCCGTCGGCTTCAACAACCGCACCACTGCCTTCGCCACCGTCGACTTCCCGCACCCGCTCTCCCCCACCAGCCCCAGCGTCTCCCCCTCCTCCAACTTGAAACTCACCCCATCCACCGCCTTCACCACCGCCTTCGTCGTGTGAAACACCCCACCCCGCACCGGATAGTGCACCTTCAAATCCTGAACCGATAGCAAGCTCATGTTCCAGCAACCTCCCCAGCAAAACACACACACGCCTCCACCCCGTGCCCCCCGCCGCACTCCTTCCACTGCTGCCTCCGCCCCGTCACACTCTCCTCATGCGCATTCGGACACCGCGCCGCAAACCGACACCCCACCGGCATGTCACGCAGCGTCGGCACCATCCCCGGAATCACCGGCAACGGCGTCTTCGG
>JAIYDW010000138.1 GCA_027487315.1 Verrucomicrobiaceae bacterium
GGGTAGATGGGGGGGCCGCCTTTTTCGGTGCTGAGGAGGCCGGCGATGGCGAGGGCGTTGTCGCGGATGGCTTCGGCGTCGAGGCGGAGGCGGGGGCCGCGGGCGTAGAGGTGGTTGGGGTCGTCTTTTTCGATGAGTTCGGGGGTGAGGGAGGCGTTCTGGCAGAAGGTGGCGGAGGTGGCGATGAGGCGGAGGAGTTTTTTCATGGACCAGCCGTTTTCCATGAAGGTGACGGCGAGGTAGTCGAGCAGTTCGGGATGGGTGGGCGGGGCGCCTTTGATGCCGAAGTCTTCGACGGTGGTGACGAGGCCGTGGCCGAAGAGTTCGGCCCACCAGCGGTTGACGGTGACGCGGGCGGTGAGGGGATTTTCCTTGGAGACGAGCCACTGGGCGAGGCCGAGGCGGTTGGCGGGGCCGGGGGTTTTGGGGAGGACGGCGGGGGTGGTGGCGGAGACGGGGGTGGCGGGGTCGGTGTAGACGCCGCGTTTGAAGATGGCGGTCATGCGGGGCTGGGGGAGCTCTTTCATGACTTCGGTGGTGGGGGCTTTGAGGGAGGCGAGTTTTTTGTCGATGCCGGTCATTTGTTTTTTCATGGCGGCGAGGCCGGGCATTTCGAGGTCGAAGTGTTCGCGGAGTTGGGCGAGTTGTTTGGCGTTGTGTTTTGGGCGCTTGAGGAGGGCGGCGATGGGGGCGGGGAGGGCGGTGGTGGCGAGGCTGCCGGTGAGGGCGGAGAGGCGGACGCGGCCGAGGGTGCGGGCGCCACCGTAGGTTTGGGTGAGGGTGATGACGAACTCCTGGTTGGGGGTGAGGGTGAGGGGGGCTTCGAGTTCGAAGGTGGCGTGGTGGGGTTTGAAGAATTCGGGGTTGATGGCCCAGGCGGTTTTGGGGTCGTCGTCAATGGCGCCGGCGGGGTCGAAGTTCTTTTGGGAGAAGTCGGCGGTGGCGGCGGTGAATTTGAGGGGCTGGCCGTCGTCGTCATTGGCGTCGGCGAGGCGGGTGCGGGCCTCGAAGGTGGTGAGGACGAAGTTGGGGCGGTCTGGGGAGCCGCGTCCTGGGCCGGTGCCGGGGAGGTCGGGGTGGGTGAGGGCTTCGAGTTTGAGGCCGGTGATGTTTTTGAGGGCGGGGGCTTTGAGGATGAGGCGGTAGGTGTCGGTGTCGGGGGTTTCGCCGGAGAGGAGGATGGAGCCGTCTTCGAGCTCGCGGTGGGTGGCGCCGTTTTCGGAGATGAATTCGACGACGTCGAGGGGGTGCTCGGCGACGGGTTCGGCAGGGGCGGTGCGGGCTTTCTCGAGCCAGGCTTGGAAGGCGGAGTCGGCGTCTTTTTGGAGGGCGGCCATGCGGGCTTCGACGGCGGCTTTTTCGGATTGGAGTTTTTGGCGCTCGGGGTCGGGAGTGCTGCCGGTCATTTCGAAGGGGCTGCCGTTGAAGGCGATGGAGCCGGGGACTTTGGGATTGGCGCGTTCGGCTTCTTTCTCGGTGTTGTTGAAGTAGGCGAGGAGGCTGTAGTAGTCGGCCTGGGAGATGGGGTCGTATTTGTGATTGTGGCACTGGGCGCATTCGAGGGTGGTGCCGAGCCAGACGGCGCCGGTGGTGTTGACGCGGTCGAGGACCTGGTTGATGCGGCTTTCCTCGGGTTCGGTGCCGGCTTCGACGTTGGTGGGGGTGCAGCGGTGGAAGCCGGTGGCGACGATTTGGTCGACGGTGGCGTTGGGGAGGAGGTCGCCGGCGACTTGCTCGATGGTGAAGCGGTCGAAGGGCATGTCGGCGTTGAGGGCGTTGACGACCCAGTCGCGGAAGCCCCAGACTTCGCGAAGGTCGTCGCGCTGGAAGCCGTGGGAGTCGGCGTAGCGGGCGAGGTCGAGCCAGGGGCGGGCCCAGCGGACGCCGAATTCGGGGGAGTCGAGGAGGTGGTCGACGAGGGATTCGATGGCGGATTGGGGGTCTTTGGCGGTGGCGGTTTCGAAGGCGGTGACCTGGGCTGGGGTGGGGGGGAGGCCGGTGAGGGCGAGGTGGAGGCGGCGGGCGAGGGTGGCGGGGTCGGCGGGTTTGGAGGGCCGCAATTTTTCGGCTTCGAGGCGAGCGAGGATGAAGCGGTCGAGGTCGTTTTTGGGCCAAGCGGTGTTTTTGACCGGGGGAGGTGCGGTTTTGACGGGTTTTTGGTAGGACCAGTGGGGGGCGGTGGTGACTTCGTCGGGCCAGGGGGCGCCTTCGGTGATCCAGGCGCGGAGGGAGTCGATCTCGGCGGGTGTGAGAGGGGTGCCGCGGCGGGGCATGGACTCTTTGTTGGAGCGGGGAAGGGCGACGCGGCGGAGGAGTTCGCTGGTGTCGGGCTGGCCGGGGGTGATGACGGGAGCGTGGGTGCCGGTGGTGAAGGCGTGGGATTTGGCGTCGAGGCGGAGGTCGGCTTTTTGGACGTCGGGGCCGTGGCACTCGAAGCAGGCGCGCTGGAGGAGGGGAAGGATTTGTTTGGCGAAGTCGACGGCGGCGCTGGCGGGGGCGGCAGCGAGGCAGAGGGTGGCCAGTGAGGCGACGAGTGTCCGGGGCATGGCGTGGGAACGCCGTGGGGACGGGGGATCTTGCGGGGCGGGTTTTTTGAGGTGTGCAAGCCAGCGGCTTGCACCACGGGGGGCGGGCACGAGGACGTCGGTTAGCGGATGATGAGTTTGGCGGCGGTTTGGCCGTGGCGTTCGTCGGGGGAGGAGACGAGGATTTGGGCGAGGTATTGGCCGCTGACCCAGGGGGCGCCGCTGATGGGGCGGACCTGGATGAGGTAGGCGCCGGAGCCGTTGTTGCGGAAGGAGACGATGTTGTTGCTGAAGGGGGCGGTTTGGCCGGGGACTTCGAAGTGCTCCATGATGGAGAAGTGGTCTTCGGTGAGATCGACGACGGGCCAGCCGCCGCAGGAGACGAGGACGAGGAGGTTTGCGGGCTGGGAGTTGCCGTGGTGGGCGGCGCCGGGGACGGCCTGGGCGTGGACGGTGAGGGGGACGGCGGCGGGGAGGAGGGGTTTGGGGACGAGGGTGGTGGGGAGTTGGGCGTCGCGGTCATGGCCGCTGGCGAGTTTCATGTTGGGGGGGCCGCCGGCGAGGAGGGGGTCGACCTGGGAGGAGGATTCGCGGGTGGGGTGGAGGTGGGCGGCGGGGGGCTGGGGGAGGGGCTTGGGTTTGGGGGTGGGCGGGAGTGGGGGGCGTTTGGCGACGACCGGGGCGGGCTTTTTGGTGATCGGGGCGGCTTTTTTGGCGGGGGTCTTGGTGAGGACGGGGGGACGGGCCTTGGGTTTGGTGATGGCTTTGCCGTGAGGGGCCTTGAGGGGCTTTTTGGGTGGGGCAGAGGTCTTGGCCATATTATTCTCGTTTGGGAATTAATGGCGAGCGTAGTCGGGCTGGGAGGGATTTGTCGATGCTTTTTGGTGGGAAAAAGGCATGAAAATCCCTGAAAGAACGGGGGTTCCAGAGCGGGGTGAGGGGCGGCGGGGCCGCCGGAGATGGGAGATGGAAGATGGCAGATGGGGGCTGCCGAGTTTCCGGGTGGGTTTTGCCTTAGTTCAGGGAGGCGATGAGATCGGCGAGGCGGTCCATTTCGGCTTCGGTGTTGTAGAAGTGGGGGGAGAAGCGCATGAGGGGGCGACCGGAGCGGTCGTGGCGGAGGGAGGGGTGGATGCGGTGTTGGGCGAGGGCGTCGAAGAGGGGTTCGAGGGGGAGGCCGGTGCCGGGTTCGCGGTAGGCGGTGGAGATGCCGGAGGCGTTGGGGCCGGAGGTGGGACCGAGGAAGTGGAAGCCGAGGTGGGTGAGGCGATCGGTGAGGCGTTTTTTGAGGCGGAGGAGCTGGGAGGAGATGGCGTCGATGCCGATTTCGAGGAGGAGGTCGATGCCGGCTTTCATGCCGAGGATGCCGTTGACGTTGAGGGCGCCGGGTTCGTAGCGGCGGCCGCCTTTTTCGAAGGCGATTTCGGGTTGGGCGATGAACTGGGGGGAGCGGACGTTCCAGGAGCCGAGGAGGGCGGGGCGGAGCTGGTCTTGGAGGGATTCTTTGACGTAGAAGATGCCGGCGCTCATGGGGCCGAGCATCCATTTGTGGGAGTCGGCGGCGAGGAAGTCGACGTGTTCGACGGTGGTGGGGAAGGCGCCGACGGTTTGGATGGCGTCGAGGCAGAAGAGGATGCCGCGGGAGCGCAGCATTTGGCCGATGGGGTCGATTTGGAGGCGATAGCCGCTGAGGAAGTGGCAGGAGGCGAGGGCGACGAGGCGGGTTTTGGGAGTGAGAGCGGCGGCGACGAGTTCGGGGGTGATGGCACCGGGGGCGTCGGGTTTGAGGAGGCGTATGGTGACGCCTTTGCTGCGGGCGAGGTCGGTCCAGGGGTAGACGTTGGCGGGGTAGTCGTCGAGGTAGCAGACGACTTCGTCGCCAGGCTGCCAGTCGAGGCCGGCGGCGACGAGGGAGAGGCCGATGGAGGTGGGGCCGATGAGGGCGATTTCGTGGGATTGAGCGCCGATGAGGCGGGCGGCGGCGATGCGGGTTTCGTTGACGGCGCGCCAGGCTTCGGGGTATTCCTGCATGCGGAGGCAGGATTGTTCGGCGTGGTCCTGCATGGCGGCGGCGACGCGGCGGGGGAAGATGCAGACGCCGGCGTGGGCGAGGAAGAGGCTGTCCTGGATGACGGGGAATTCCTGGCGGCGGAGGGATTCGTCAGAGAGGAGGGCGTCGAGGGTGAGGGGCACTGGGGATTGCGGAATTGGGATTGCGGATTGCGGATTGCGGAATGGCGCTTAGATGGTTTTGAGGGTGCGGGCGCCTTCGTCGATGAGCTGCCAGAAGTGTTTGGATTTGGCGAGTTGTTCGTCTTCGCCGGAGCCGGGGAGGTTGCTGCGGAAGAGGAAGTCCTGGAGGGAGTGGGAGTGCATGACGCGCTGGATGCGGACGGTTTGGTCGTCGGCGGCGAAGTAGATGCGGTAGTCGCCAGCGCGGCAGCGGTAGAGTTTTTCGCCTTTGCGGTCGAGGATGCCGAAGCGTTTGGCGAGGCCGCCTTCAGTGAGGTCGGTTTTGGTGATGTTGAGGGCTTCGAGGAGCTGGAACTGGATCTGGGTGGGCAGTTGGGAGAGCTCGGCGGCGCTGATTTCGTTGAAGACGATTTGGATCACGGAGTGAGTTAGAGCAGAAAGGGTGCCGGGGCAAGGGCGGGGTGGGTCAGTTGGGGGTACGGAAGGTGCGGAGGGTGGGTTGGAGGCGGAGGAATTGGGTGGTGAGCTGGGCGGTGGGGCTGAGTTGGCCTTGGCCGTGGGTGGGGGCGTGGCCGGTGGCGGGTGGGGACCAGAGGAGCCATTGGCCGTCTGGGCCGAGGAGGGTGGAGCAGAGGGCGGTGCGGTTGTCTGAGAAGCGGATGGTGAGGGTGGCGGTGCCGGATTCGGTGGTGGTGAGTTGGAGGGAGGCGGATTCGGCGGGGGCTGTAGCGGTGGGGGTGGCGCGGTGGGTGCCTCTTTGGGGGGAGGGGAGGGGGTTGGAGGTGGATTGCCAGGGGTTGGCCCAGCCGGAGAGGGTGGCGGTGGCGGTGGAGCGGGTGAGGCGGCCCTGGATCAGACCGGAGGTGGGGAGGTCCACGGTGATGCGGAGTGGGGTGGTGTTGGGGACGGGGATGTCGAGGGTGAGGCGGGGTGTTTCGAGCTCACGGGCGATGATTTGACCCCGGAGGTTGTGGATTTGGCTGCCGTTCCAGAGGGTGCCTGTGTAGGAGCCGGTCTGGGTGACAGTGAGGTGCATTTTGCCGCCGAGGTTGGTGTTGAGAGTGGCGTGGCGGGCGATGAGGGCGGCGTAGGGGCGGGCGAGTTCGGTGGGGAAGGGGATGCGGGGGCGGGCGAAAACGAAGTGAAGGGTGGTGTTGGCCCAGAGGGCGGGGGTTTGGGTGAGGGAGTCGAGGGTGACGGGTTTGCCGTTTTGTTCGATGCGGTCGATGATGTGGCCGGTGGCGGGTGTGATGGCGAGTGGGGAGGAGCCGCCGAAGGGGAGTTTGGTGGTTGTGGCGCGGGCGGTGCCGGGGCCGATGGAGGTGACGGTGAGGGTGATGGGGGTGGGGTTGGTGATTTGGTGGTGGTAGTGTTCGAGGTGGGTGCGACCGTCTGAGGCGCGGAGGGTGGCGCTGGAGGTGGCGGGGTTGAGGCCGCGGGCGATTTCCCAGCCGTCGGGGAGGCCGTCGGAGTCGCGGTCGGTTGGGGGGGTGCCCTGGGTGAGTGCGGGCCAGCCGCCGACGTCTCTTTGGGAGTTGATGAGGTCGCCGGTGCGGGTCGTGACCTGTCTGAGGACGCGGAGGTCGACGCTGTCTCTGCGGATGGAGGCGCCGACTCGGGCGAGGACGTTGGTGGTGGAGGTGGCGGTGGTGACGGCGGGGAGTTCGGCGTTGGTGAAGCGGACGGGGGTGCTGAGGAAGTAGGAGGTGCCGATGTCGCGGTGGACGGAGACCATCAAGGTGGGGTCGGGGTTGTTTGAGCTGTTGCGCCAGAGTTGGCCGTTGAAGGTGTTGCCGGACCAGTGGGCGCGGGCGTGGGGGGAGAGTTCTTCGAAGGCCCAGAAGCGGAAGGCGAAGAAGGGGGAGCGAGGGATGGGGAGGAAGGCGGAGCCGGTGCCGGGGCCTGCGATGTAGGCGTTGTTGACGAAGTTGACGCGGGCGGCGGCGGAGCTGTTGCGGTTGGCACCGGCGGATTCCCAGCCTTCGCGAACGGAGCCCCAGTCGTAGATGACGTTGTTGCGGAAGTCGAAGTAGACGCCGAGGCGGTCGCGAGAGACGGGGTCCATGCCCTGGATCATGGGGGCGCGGTCGGCATGGTGGGCGTAGAGGTTGTGGTGGAAGCTGATGCGGGCGCCGTTGCGACCGCGGACGAGGGAGCCTTTGCCGTGGGGTTGGCGGCTGGAGTGGACGGAGTCATGGAGGCTTTCGGAGATGAGGCACCACTGGACGGTGACGTCCCGGGCATCAGGGCTGACGGAGAGCACTTCGTCGACGCCCCAGGAGGTGGAGAGTTGGTCGAGGATGATGTTTTGGCCTTTCTGGACGCTGACGGCATCGACGTCCTTGCGGGCGATGTCACCGGGGCGGAAGCGGAGGTGACGGACGATGACCTGGCTGGCGAGGATCATGAAGTCATGCCCGGCGACGGTGAAGCCCTGGCCGGGGGCGGTTTGGCCTGCGAGGGTGAGGAAGGGGTTTTGGACGCGGATAGGGCTTTTGAGGAAGAGGGTGCCGGAGGTGCGGAAGATGACGGTTCGGGGACCGGAGGCTTCGACGGCGGCGCGGAGGGAGCCTGGGCCGGAGTCGTTGAGGTTGGTGACGGCGATGACGCGGCCGCCGCGGCCGCCGATGGTCCATTTGCCGGCGCCTTCAGCTCCTGGAAAGGCGGTGAGTTGGGCGTGGGCGGAGGGGGAGAGGAGAGCGGCGAAGAGGAGGCAGGCGCTCAGGAGGAGCCGGGGGAGCGCGAGGGGAATGAAAGGAGCGGCGACCATAAAGATATGGAAATTATAATCTTTTGTCAGCTTTTGGCGATAGGAAAAAGTGTTTCTCGGTTATTTTTTTGAGGTCCAGGTTAAGATTAAGGGCGAGTTTGGCGGAACCGTGGTTCCGGGGTGGGATGGTTATGCAGATGAGAGTTGAATGGTCGTGCTGCATTCGGCCCTTTGTAAGGGCATTGGTTCGAATATGTCACGGCCATTCTTTTGGGCCTGACTCGCCAGGAATGGCCCGATGACTCTGGGGGCTTGACGGGGTGGGGGTTTGGGGGTGTGATGGGGGCCGTGGCTTATTTGACATCTCCTCGTGCGACTGACCGGATGCCGTCCGGGGTGCCTTACATCATTGGGAATGAGTTTGCGGAGCGGTTCAGTTTTTATGGGATGCGGGCGGTGCTGTTTGCGTTTATGACGACGGCGCTGGTGACGCACGATGGGGCGAAGGATTTGATGAGCGAGGCGAAGGCGACGGAGTGGGTGCATTTGTTCATCACGGCGGTGTATTTCACGCCATTGATCGGGGCGTTGCTGGCGGATTTGTGGCTGGGGAAGTACAAGACGATTTTGCTGCTGTCGGTGCTGTATTGCGCGGGACATTTGGTGCTGGCGCTGGATCACACGCGGGACGGGCTGATGTGGGGACTGGGGTTGATTGCGCTGGGGGCGGGGGGGATCAAGCCGTGTGTGTCGGCGCATGTGGGGGATCAGTTTGGGGCGCGCAATGCGCATTTGCTGTCGAAGGTGTTCAACTGGTTTTACTTTGCGATCAACATTGGGGCGACGATTTCGATGCTGCTGACGCCTTGGCTGTTGGAGGCGTTGGGGCCGCACTGGGCGTTTGGGATTCCGGGGCTTTTGATGGGGGTGGCGACGGTGGTGTTCTGGCTGGGGCGAAATGAGTTTGCGCATATTCCGGCGGAGCCGGGGAGGTTTGTGCGGGAGCTGGTGCAGCCGGCGTTTCGGAGGTCGCTGGCGGGGTTGCTGGTGTTGTATGTGTTGATTGCGGCGTTTTGGTCGGTGTTTGATCAGACGGCGTCGCGGTGGGTGGCGCAGGCGGAGAAGATGGATCGGGTGCTATGGGGGTGGGAGGTTTTGCCGTCGCAGATGCAGAGTTTGAATTCGATTCTGGTGCTGGTGCTGA
Organism: Verrucomicrobiaceae bacterium; assembly: GCA_027487315.1. GTDB lineage: Bacteria > Verrucomicrobiota > Verrucomicrobiia > Verrucomicrobiales > Verrucomicrobiaceae > JAGRPD01. The sequence continues at coordinate 8,633 of JAIYDW010000138.1, forward strand.
TTCCGTTGTTCACGCTGGTGATTTATCCGAAGGTGGGGAAGGTGGTTCACCTGACGGCGATGCGGCGGATCGGGGCGGGGCTGGTGGTGACGATGGGGGCGGTGGCGATGTCGTGGTGGATCGAGCGGGGGCTGGCGGCTGGGGTGACGCTTCACATCGGGTGGCAGGGAGTGGCGTATTTGCTGATGACGACGGCGGAGATTTTGATATCGATCACGGCGCTGGAGTTCAGTTACACGCAGGCGCCGCCGAGGTTGAAGTCGTTCATTATGTCGCTGTATCTGCTGTCGGTGGCGTTGGGGAATTACTTCACGGCCTGGGTGAATGGGTGGATCGAGCGGGTGGGGGCTGAGGCGGCGGGGATGGCGGGGGCGGATTATTACTGGTTCTTTTTCACGGTGATCGCGGGGACGACGGTGGTTTACCTGGTGGTGTCGGGGTTTTACCAGGAGAAGCGGCATTTGCAGGATGAGGTGCCGGGAGATGGGGCTGGGGCGGGTGGATGAGGGATTGCGCGGCGGGGTTTTTTGCGATCAAGTGGCGGCTTTGAAAGCGGAATCGAACAACTTGGATGCGGGGCACTGGACGCGGCTGTTTTGGCGGTTGCTGGGATGGCTGGTGGTGTTTCGGCTGGTGTTTTTGGGGTTTTTTGTGGGGAGCGTGGATTTGGCGGGGGATGAGGCGTATTATTGGGATTGGGGTCGGCAGCCGGACTGGGGGTATTATTCGAAGCCGCCGTTGATTGGGTGGTTGATGACGGTGGTGGGGGCGCTGGGGTTTGGGAGTTTCGGGACGGAGGTGGCGGTGCGGGCGATGTCGCTCCTCATTGGGACGCTTTCGCTGGTGGTGCTGCATGCGCTGGTGCGGCGGTTGTTTGATGAGCGGGCGGCTTTGGTGACGGTGTTGCTGGTGGTGCTGACGCCGGCGAATGCGGCGTTGAATTTGTTTCTGACGATTGATGCGCCACTGGTGTTGCTGTGGTCGGGGGCGTTGCTGCTGTTTTGGCGGGCGGCGGAGAGGCCGGGGGCGTGGGGGCGGTGGCTGGCGCTGGGGGGGGTGATCGGGCTGGGGGTGTTGAGCAAGCAGATGATGCTGGTGTTTCCGGTTTTGATGCTGCTGTGGGTGGGGCTTTCTAAGGGGGATCGCGGGTTGTTTGCACGGGCGGGTTTTTGGGTGGCGATGCTGCTGGGGGTGGCGGCTTTGACGCCGGTGTTGTGGTGGAATCAGCAGCACAACTGGATCACGCTGGAGCACACGAAGCATCACTTCAATGTGGATGCGAACAGTGTGGCGGATCATCTGGGGGAGTTTTTGCTGTTTCCGGCGTTGCAGGCGCTGCTGTATACGCCGGTGACGTGGGTGCTGCTGATGGCGGTGCTTTGGAAGGTGTGGCGCGGGTGGCGGGGACTGGAGCGGCCGGCTTTGTTTTTGGCGGTGTTTTCGGCTTTGCCTTTGGCGCCGTTTTTTGTGCTGGCGCTGCGGCAGGAGGTGAATCCGAACTGGCCGGCGGTGTTTTACATTGGGTTGTTCGGGCTGTTGGGGGCGTGGTTTTCGGGGGCTTTGTTTGGGGGGCTGTCGGGGGCGTGGCGGTTGCGGACGCTGGTGGTGGCGGGGGTGTTTGCGGTGGCGACGTATTTGCTGCCGTTGCTGATCGAGGTGACGGGGGCGCAGGGGCGGAAGCCGGTGGATGTGTTTGTTGATTTGCGCGGGTGGGAGGAGGCGGGGAGGCAGGCGGGGGCATTTTTGGACAAGGTGCCGAGGCCTGAGGAGACGCTGGTGGTGGTGATGGGGCATCGATACAACGCGGCGCACATGGCTTTTCACATGCCTCAGCGGCCGAGGGTGTATCGGTGGGAGCGGGACGGGCGGGTGATGTCGCAGTATGAGGTTTGGGATGCGCCGACGGACAAGCGTGGGTGGGATGCGCTGGTGATTTATCCGGACTCGGACATCGGGCTGGCGAGGAAGCCTTTGACGACGCATTTTTCGAGTCACTTTCGTGAGGTGGAGGTACTGGGGGAGATTCGGGTGCCGATCGGGGATGGTAAGCCGTATTCGGCGCAGGTGGTGTTGTGCAAGAACATGAAACGCTGGCCGCCGCCGGTGCCTGCGGTGGCGTCATCGACGGAAGCGCCATGAGTGTGACGGATTGGGATTTGACGCTGCTGGTGAAGATGAACCAGGAGTGGACGCATCCGGTTTTGGATCGGGTGATGGCGTCGCTGTCGGCGGTGGAGGCTTGGTTTCCGCTTTTTGGGCTGGTTTTGCTGGTGGCGGTTTGGAAGGGGGGAGTACGGGCGCGATGGATGCTGGTGTGTGTGGCGTTGGCGCTGGCGGTGGGGGATGGGGTGGTGTCGAATAGCTTGAAGAAGGCGGTGGGGCGGGTGCGGCCGAGGGATGCGATGGAGGGGGTGGTGGTGCGGGATCTGGGGAAGGCGAGTCCGCCGACGATGCGGTTGTTTGTGCCGCTGGTGGTGAAACCGAGCCGGGTGTTGGGGGAGGAGCGGGGGAAGTCGTTTCCGTCGAGTCACACGGTGAATTTGTTTGCGGTGGCGACGGTGGTGGGGTGTTTTTATTGGGGATGGGGGATGGTGGCGTTTGTTTTGGCGGGGGCGGTGGCGTGGTCGCGGGTGTATTGTGGGGCGCACTGGCCGAGTGATCTTCCGGCGTCGATGGCGCTGGGGGTGGGGACGGGGGTTTTGGTGGTGTGGGGGGTGGGGAGAGTGAGGCGGGTGATGAGGAAGGCTGGAAGCTGAGGGCTGAGAGGCGAAAGAGTTTTGGAGCTAGACTCTCATATTTGAGAGTCAATTCGCGGTTCATTATAGAAAATAATAAAAAAGACAGCTTTTCTGGTTGCGCGTTCTCATCGGTGAGCTATAATTATGATAATTGCAAAACGACACGTTTATGAAAACTCCTGCTTCTGCTTCTTCGGTTCGGCGCTCACAAGGATTTAGCCTTGCGGAATTGCTGATGACGATCGCGGTTCTTGGCATCATGTGCTCTTTGGCGATGCCGTTGTTTGGGGGGCAGCAGGATGCGTTTTTGAGCATTAAGGCGAAGCGGAATGCGCAGGAGTTGGTGACTGAGTGCACGGTAGCGCAAGCGAGCGGAGTGGATTTTGTGGTGCCTGGGGATTTGGATGCGACTTTGGCGAATTTGAAGGCCGGGGCGGTGGCGACGACCGGCGTGTTTAAGGGTCGGCAGTTTGGGATTCGCGGGATGAGTGTGGAGGAGATTGGGTTTTCGAAGGCGTTGCTGGAAGTGCGGGCGGGGGTTTTGGTGATTCGTTGAGGGAGGATTTGGGTTGAGTTTGGGGGTAGAGAATGGGAGGAGGGACGAGGAACGATTTCGTCACTTAGGGTGCTTGAAGATTGCGTGTTGGCACGGTTCTACCTATCAATGGTCGTCTGACTCTGACGATCTGAATGGAAGCGAACTGGAAACCTTGCATGCGTTGCGCGAGTCTCGTTGGAGCGCTGGTGTGTGTTTGGTTTGGGGCGGTGGAGGTGCGGGCTCAGGTGCCGGACACGCAACAGGTGGGGACGCCGGTTGAGTTGATCCAGTCGGGCAATGCGGCGTATCAGGCGCAGAATTGGGAAGAAGCAGCCAAGCTTTTGCAGAGCTTTTTGGACACCTATGGGGCGGATGTGGCCTTTGCCGACACGGTGAAAAAGGTGAAGCCCATGTTGGCGTTGGCTTACATTCGACAGGGGAAGTTTGATCTTGCGGAGAAGCCCATCGCTGAAGCTCTTGCGGATCCATCAGTGGAGCCCGCAGTGCGTGCTGAGTTGCGTTTTTTCTCAGGCTTAGCGGCGATTCAGGCGGCGAAGTATGAGGAGGCGCGCAAGCATCTGGGGGGCGTTTTTGGTGATGCCACGGTGGAGGCTGGGCGACGGATGGAGGCGCTGGTGCTGGGGGGGATGAGTTATGTCATGGAGGAGAACTGGCCGGGGGCGATCGCGTTTTTCACGAAGTATGGCAAGGAGATTCGGGCGTCGAGTCCGGAGGCTGGAGGCCGGGCGGACATCCTCCATTTGCATGCGCTGATGAAGGCGGAGCGGTGGGACGAAGCGATCACGCTGGCGAGAAGCATCTATTCCCGGTTGGACCAGATTCGGCAGATCGTGACCTATTCCTCCCAGTTGATTGAGCTGGGGTCCAAATTTCTGGAGCAAGAGCAGTATTACAAAGCCATTGCGGTGCTGCGATTGGTTCCTTTGCGTTCAGACATTGTGAGGATGCAGAAGGCAAAATTGGATGAGGCGGATGCGGAACTTCAATACGCCTTAGCGAGCAAGAACATCGTCAGGCAGACGCAGATTCAGACGAGCCTGAAGGAGATGGAGAAGGATCTGGATAACATTGAAAAACTGCCTCAGTTTGACTCGGGTTCGCGACTTCGATTTGCGCAGGCCTACTATTCGATGGGGCGGCTGCGGGAAGCTTCGCTCATCTTGGATCAGATGGTGCGGCAGATGCCCCCGGATGCGCTGGTGGAATCGGCTTCGGTGAATTTGATCAGTGGGTGGATGTCACTGGAGCGATGGAATCGAGCTGTGCGAGCGGCGGATGTGTACGTTGAGCGCCTTGCCAATTTGCCTGAAGCCAAAAACCTCCCCGGGGTGCTCTTTGCCAGGGCGCAGGCCTATGAGGGGCAATATGAGTATGCCAAGGCAGCGGAGGGTTATGCGGAAGTTGCCAAGCGCTTTCCGGACGATGAGTTGGCGGTGAAGGCTCGCTTCATGGAGGCTTACAACGTGCTGCAGCTTGAGCAGTATGCTGAGGCGGGACGGCTTTTGGAATCACTCTTGAACGACATCCCTGACGATCACGAGATGTGGGACCATGCCTTTTTTTGGCGGGGCATGGTGTTTTATTTTGATCAACAATGGGAAACGGCGCGAGCACATCTGGGGAGATATTTGGAGCGAAGTCAGAAGGGGGGGGCAAGACGCGGCGAGTATGTGGATGATGCGATGTTCCGGATGGGATACTCTTACTTTTCGGAGGCGCTCTATGTGCGGGCCATAGAGGAGTTGGAGCGATTTGAGAAGAAGGAGCCCGCGAGTGAATGGCTGGCAGAAGCGCAGTTAACGCTGGGAGATTGTTATGCTGCGGAGGGTGAATTGGAGAAAGCTCAGGAGGCTTACGAGCGCATCGATGTCGCCGCCACTGGCTTTCATGATGAAGGCTGGATGAAGCGGGGGCAGATTTTCAAGGCACAAAAAGATCTTGAAGGCATGAAGGGACTGTATGAGTCCTTTCTGAAGGCGCGGGCGGAGAGTCCACGGGTGGCTGAGGCGTTGAACTGGTTGGGCTGGGTGGCGAAGCAAGAAGGCAAGATCGAAGACGCGCGAAACATCTATTGGGAAGCGATTCGCCGTCTGGGCAACGACAAGGTTCGGCCCGGGTTGGAGGACATTTTCCTCGGGTTGAACGCCCTTTATCCAGGAGATCAGAAGCAGGAACTCCAGGGGCTGCTGCAAAAGGAAAAATCGAGCGCAGAGACGCGGCAGCAGAGCAACTACTTCGCGCGGCTGGGTTGGGCCGAGGCGCAGTTGATCCAGCGGGCCCAGCCTGATGAATCACGGGTCATGCTGGCGCGTTTGGGTGAGAAGGTTGAACCCGAGGAGACTGCTCCTAGGGTGATTGTGGACTGCGCGGAGGCCCAGGCTCAGATTGGCGATAACAAGGGGGCGGAGAGGCTTTTTGAGGGCTTGCGAAAGTGGTATCCCCGCGCGCCAGAGCGAGATCGAGCGTTTGCTGGATTGGGTTTCCTGGCGCTGGCGGAGAACAATGAAACGCGGGCGTTGGACATGTTTGATAGATTTGAGAAAACGGCGGTGATGCCCAAGTCAGCGCCTGATGCCAATGGGGTCTCGATTGTCGAGGCAGAGATCGGGGGGAAGGTGGCTCTCGCCCGTGCGCGCTTGCTGGAGTCGAGCAAAAAAGATCAGGCGCTAAATCTTTACGCGGCCATTCAGAAGTCGAAAGCGATCCCGTCGCGTCTGAGAGCGGAGGCCTTTTTGGGAGCCGCGAATTTGCATGCGAAGAAGGGGGAATCGCGCGAGGCGCTACCGTATTTTGAGCAAGTCTATGTGCTGTTCAATCGGTATCCTGAATTGGTGGCCAAGGCTTATTGGGGACGTGGGCAAGCCCTGGAGAAGCTGGGCAAGAGTGAAGAAGCTAGAGAGGTGTATTCTGAGCTGGCTCTGCGTGATGATTTGAAGTCGACGAGCGAGTCGGCGGATGGGCGCAAGCGGGCGATGGCGCTTGGCGGTTTGATTGAAGCCAAAGTGCCTGAGGGTGGAGAGATACCACCGGCCATGACTCAACCAGGAGGTGCGTCGTGAGGGTTTGGATCTGCTGGATGTTGTTGATTTCGGCGTCTGCTTTTGGGCAGACAGCGGAGCAGGCTGAGCGTGCGCTTTCACAGCGCGGCGAATTGGATGAGATTCGGTGGAGTGATCCGGCCAAGGGAGTTGCCTTCAGGGCGGGAATCATCCGGGCGCTGGAGGAAGGGCTGGAGGTGCAGCGAGGTGCCTTGAAGCGCGTACTGGCCTACGATCAGATTGGCAGTGTGAAGTTTGGTCTGACGATGGGGGAACGCCAGCTCATTGCCGAGGCCAAGCCGGAGGCGATAGCGCCGCTGAAGGTGTTCTGGGAAGCGCGCAAGCGATCGATCCAGATTCAGGGTTCAAATGCGGGAGACTTTGGTCTTGCCCTGGCAAGGGCCTTGAGGAAGTCCGGGGTGTTTGATGAGGCGGTGACGATTGTGAAGGAGATCGCTGACAAAGACAGCGACCCGCAGCGCCGAGCACGGGCGAAGGGAGAAAATGACACGCTGGCTTTCATCCAAGTGATGAAGGTGGAGAAGGCGGAAGAAGTGGAGAAACGTGCGTGGGCAGTGACAGAAGCGGCGGACGAGAGCAATCCTGATTTGATGCTGTTGGTGACAGGATTTTTGATGAAAAAGGAGTTTGAGGCGCTGAAGAACATCGAAGCGGAGAATCCGCGCTGGATGGAGGATGATGAAATCAAACCGCAGCGCAACCGGCATTATCATCTGGCCCTGGATCTCGCGCTTTACCCGAGTTTGTTTCACCCGTTGGCTGAAGCGGAGTCGGCAGACGGGCTTTGGCAGGCTGTTCAAGTCTATTTGCACACGCGTGAGACTCAGCGGGCCGTGGATACGCTGGAGGACCTTTTGGCGCTTTACACGGACAGTATTCATGCAAGCAAGGCCAAGGAAATGCTTACACCTTTGAAGGCCAGTATTGAGTCTGGGAAAACTGTCACTGAAGCCAAACCCGAAGAGAAACCGAAGGAAGCGGAGCCGATGGGCCCCCCGCCGCCACCGAAGCGCTACAATCTTTTTGAAGACTAAACCTATGCTCCACCTCATCCGCTCCACTGTATTTGCGATCATCACCGGCGTTGTTATTTATGCCGGGCTGAATAGTTCGAACCTCGCACACGCCCAAGAGTCGGCGGCCCCTGCGGCTGAATCGGCGGAGGGCGCGCCCAAGCATCATTCCAAGACGTTGATCGATCTCTACAAAGAGGGTGGCTGGGTCATGCATATGATTGCCCTGACCAGTGTGGCCACGGTGGCGACGTTGTCGTTTTGCCTGCTTGCCGTGAACAAAAAGAAAATGGTGCCGGTGACACTCGTCGGCGCGTTGAATGAGGCGTTGATGAGTCAGGATGTGGGCAAGGCCATGCAGCTTTGTGACGGCACGCCTTCGGTGCTGAGTACGGTCATCCGAGAATCTTTGCATAAAGCGGGCACAGGGGTCGCCGAATACACGAAGGCGGATCTGGAAGCTGCGGCTGCGGAAACCATTTTCCATGAGGAAACGCGTTTGATGCTGTGGGTAAACATGTTGAATGCCTTTGCGGCGGTGGCGCCGATGATCGGGCTGCTGGGCACGGTGTCGGGGATGATTCAGAGTTTTGACAAGCTCTCCCAGGGGGCCTCGAAAGCGTCTGACTTTGCGGCGGGCATCGGTGAAGCCATGGTGGGGACGGCGGGAGGCTTGCTGGTGGCGATTCCGGCGATGTTTGCGTATTTCTATTTCAAGAACACCCTTCAGGCGCTGATGTCTGATGTGGCGCGTGTGGCTTCCAATCTGATTGGCCGCTTTGTTGCCGGCCCACCTGCAAACGCCGAATGATCATCCGCCGCCGCCATACTGAAGACATCGGCTTTCAGATTGCGCCGATGATCGACATCACCTGGATTCTGATCATCTTTTTCATGGTGACCATGCATCTGGCGGAGAACGAGTATGCCGTGGAGGTGGCCTTGCCGCTTGCCTCAGCGGCGGAAACTCCGCCGGACATGAGCGGGCGAGTCATTGTGAACATCGACAAGGCGGGGAACTATTACGTGGGCAATCAGCCGATGAGTTTGTCGGAGCTGACGGCGCACATGAAGCAGCGATTGATTCAGTTCCCGCCGTTGAAAGTGTATCTGAGGGCGGATGCGGGCATACCTGCTCAGAAGACGAAGGAGTTTTATCGTGCCTGCGCTGAGGCGTCGGCTGTGGAAGTGATTTTGGCCAGCTTTCGGGAGGGGCAGAACTGATTATGAGATTTCACCGACGTGAGGAGCAACCCCAGGAAATGCAGATTGCGCCGATGGCTGACATCGGATTCCTGCTGCTGTGTTTTTTCATTGTATCATCCAAGCCCCCTCGGTATGAGGCGGACATTAGCATGACGCTGCCGGGATCGGTATCGGATGAGGTCAGTGTCGAGTTGCCTGAAGAAGTGCGGATCGCCATTCGACCGGACGGGGCGGTGGAAGTGAATGAGGCGATTTTGGGGCAGCCCGGGGATCAGGGGTTGAAGGCGTTGCGTGATCTTTTGCGCCGTTTTCGCGAAGCTGCCGACAACAACCGCAGTTTGTCCCTGGTGACGCTGGATGCGGCGAATCAGACGACGCATCAACGCATTGTGGACGTGCTTAATGTCTGTGCCCAGGCTGGCATCAAAGGGGTGACGTTGAACAGCGATGAGGAGGAGGAAGGCTAGCCTATCATGAGCATGGATGTCATCGAGAACTCGAGCGAAGCAGCGCCGGCTGCGCGGCGCAAAGGCGCGGGTGCCGCGCTCATCGGCAGCCTGATCATACACGGTATTCTGGGACTTGTTGGTGGAGCTTTCATTGTGGCGCAATACATTCAGCCGCCGCCGCCCAAGTTTGTCGCTCCGCCAGCGGCGAAGATCAAAATTCCGCCACAGACGCGGCAACATCGAATGAACCTGGCGGCTCATGCCGGATTGGCTTCGAAGCCGACCTTCAAACAACGATTGGTGAGTTTGCGGCCGACGGCGTTTGCGCTGCCGGAGGCGCCCAAAATCGCTTTTGACAGCAGTCTGGTTCCGGATCCTTCGACTGTGGTTTCCAGCATGGTCACGGGTCTGACAGGCAGCGGTGGTTCCGGCAATGGATCGGGGTTTGGATTGGGAGGTGGAGGCGGGTTGGGCAAAGGTTTGACCAACTTCAGTTTCATGGGGCTCAAGGCGCAAGGGCAACGAATCGTCTTGTGTTTTGATGTGTCGGGTTCGGTGGTGAACAAGGCGGCTGGAAGCGGGGTGCCTTTGGCGAAGATCAAGGAGGAGACGCTGAAGTTGATCGACACGCTGCCGACGGGGGCGTCTTTTTCGATCATTCAGTTTGTGCGCAATTTCAAACCGTTCAGCGAGCAACTGGTGCAGGTGACGCCGGCGAATCGGGAGGCGGCGAAAAAATGGATCGACAACGAATGGGATGAGAGTGGGCAGATGGCGCGGGGCTCTGAGGGGGTGAAGAGTCCGGAGCCAAACGGGGTGGTGTGCGTGCTGGATGCGGCGTTTGCGATGAATCCGGATGTGATTTTTTTGATCTCAGACGGGCAGTTCGAGCAGACTTATCCGGCGGAGCGACGGATTCCCAATGAAGAGATTGAGGACAAGATCAAGGAGTTGGAGAAGGGGCGGAAGGACAAGATTCCGTTGAATTTCATCGGGTTTCAGATGCGGGCGGATGATGAGGGGGCGTGGAGTTCGATTGCGCGGCGGACGGGGGGGAAACTGAGGCAGATTAAGAAGTGAGTGGCCAATGGGCTTGTTTCGATTCGGGCAAGTTTCACAGACTTGCACCATGCGGTCTATGTCTGAGGCTATTCAGACCAACTCAGCCACATCTGGATGAACGGCTGCGAGGCCGCGATCGAGAGTGGCGAGGCGGGCTGAGTGTTTGCGGGCGAGCTCAGCCAGCCAGGCATCGGTGACTTGCCGATGTCCGGTCAGCTCTTGATGGCTGACTTCGAGGTAACTGAAGCCGTCCTGCCAAAACTCGTGGTTTTGCATTTGGCGCAAGTGTCCCATAGTGGTCCAGGCCGCCGATGCGGATGTGTCGGGGGCGAACATCATGTGAAGGCGCAAGAGCGTTCCTTCTGTGACGGTGCAGGTGGCGAAACGGCGGGGCTGTGCGTAAAACCAAGCCATGGCGCGGTCATGATGCTCATGCGAACTGATGACGAGAGCGGTGAGCAGATTGCCATCGAGTAGCCAGATCATGAAGCAATGAATGTCAGGCTTCGTCCTGGAGGCGTGCGACCTCCTCACTGGTAATGAGTCTGCTCCCCTGAACGAGGGGGAAGCGAATCTCGTTTGTCTCTACCGAGTCCGCAGCAGCGATTGGTTTGACCAAGGCTAGAGCATCGCGCACGAGCCGTTCGAGCCGGGAAGCTGTGACGGCATCCAGTTGCTGCATGGCTTGGTCGACTTCAAGAGCGAGCGCACTCATGGGAACAAGTTAGCGGAAGATGGTCGTGATGCAACGATTGGCTAACTCCGCAGGGTGGTGGTTTGCTGTACTTTACCTGGGGAGGAGGGAGGAGTCGGTGAGCCAGTCGGTGAAGCGGTGGGGCCATTGGGAGGCGGCGCCTTTGGCGTCGGGGCGGTAGCCGAAGCCGTGGCCGGCTTCGCTGTAGATGTGGAGTTCGGCTTTGACGCCGGCGGCTTTGTATTTGAGGTAGAGGCTGGCCATGCCTTCGGCGATGTCTGGGCGGTCGCCGTAGCCGCAGGCGATGAAGACGGGGGGCATGCCTTTTTCGGCGGTGAAGAGGTTGGAAGTGCCGGGGTAGATGAGGGCTTGGAAGTCGGGGCGGGAGCTGGCGTGGTCGATGGGGTCTGTGGCGTCGGGTTTGCCGGAGTCGGACTGCATGGCGGCGAAGGCGGCGAGTTCGCCACCGGCGGAGAAGCCGATGATGCCGATGCGGTCGGGTTTGATGTGCCATTCGGTGGCGCGGGTGCGGACGATGCGGAGGGCGCGGCGGGTGTCGGCCATGGCGTGGTCCTGGATGGTGTAAGGGCTGTTGGGTTCGCGGGCGAGGCGGTATTTGAGGACGAAAGCGGCGATGCCGCGGGTCTGAAACCATTCGGCGAGGGCGCCACCTTCATGACCGAGGCAGAGTTTTTTGTGGCCGCCGCCGGGGCAGATGATGACGGCGGTGCCGGTGGCCTGGGCGGGTTCGGGGAGGTAGGGGGTGAGGCTGGGGTTGTGGACATTGCAGACGTTGGTGCCTTCGAGGGTTTCGGGTTCGGTGGCGCGGGCTTCGGAGCCTGGGGCGCCGTTTGGCCAGAGGGGGAGGGGGGAGGGAGGATTGTCAGCGTGAAGGGGAACGAATGACAGAAGGGCGGTGAGGGCGAGCAGTGCTTTCATGGAGGGAGGGTGGATCCTGACGATGCGCTGAAACCCAGGCTGTGCCAAGCACCAGTGTGAGGAGGGTGGCCGGTGTTGCGGCTGGCAGCCCTGGAAATGCGACTCCGGGCATCAGCGCGTTACTGGGCTCAGTCTTCGTGAGGACTCAGGTGTGTCTAATGGATTCCACAGGTGTGTCTAATGGATTCCACGGATTCGAAGCCGTATTCGGCCCCAATAGCCAAAGCAATGCAACTATCTAGCTTTCACCGTAGGGCAGTTCCCAGTGGGGAGGTTGCTCGAAAACAAACAACCAATTAAAATGATGAAAACAAACAAGCAAAATGCGTCCGCAAGGCGAACCGTTATCATCGCTCTGCTAGCGGGTATTTGCAGTTCTGCCGGGGCCGATGGCCCCATGAGCGGACTGCATTGGTCCAAGGCGGTCAATAACTTGGATAACATCCCAGGAACAGAAACTAAATTCAACAGCTACAATCAACCGTCTTTGAATGCGGCGGGCCTCATGGTTTTTCGAGCGCGGAGCAAGGGTCCGAACCAGCCGATGAGTGGGATTTTCACGAAGGACTTGGCGAACCCTGGGGCTGCGATTCAGGCGGTGGCGACGCGGCTGACCACGGTGCCTGCGCCGAACAATACGACGTATCCGCCGGATGATCTGCTATCGACCTTCATTGAGTTTCCTTCGATTCCGCGGATTGGGATGTGGACCACGACGGTGGCGACTCGCGGCAATGCGCAGCCGGTCTGGACTTACCAGGTGGATGGGGCGGATACCAAGGCGGGAACGACAGGGATTTTTGCGAATCCTGGTGGGGAGTTGATGACGGGTGTGAGTCTGTTGGGAGCGGTGCCGGCGCCGACGGTGCCGGAGTTGGGGGCGAACTACTTTCCGTTTTTTGCGGTTCCGGGGGCGCCACCGGGGACGAAGTTTGACGTGTTTCCGGGGTCGCCGTCGGTGACGGACCACCAGGTGATCACGTTCAAGGGCAATTACACGGATGGTGTTGGCAAAACGGGGGTGTACTTTAGGGACTTGCTGGCTGAGAATGGTCATGCGCCGGTTCAACTGGTTGCCAATACGGCGACGATCATTCCTAATCTGCCCGATGGTGTCAGTGGCATCCCTTTTGGCTCCACTGCTCCACCGAGCGCGCATGGATGTGAAATGGTGTTTGCGGGTTATGACAATGAGGAAGCGCCTACTTATGGTGGCCTGTATTTGGCCAAGCTGGTGCCAAATCCTTCGTTGACCACTTTGGTGGGAATTGGTGATCCAGTCCCCGGCGAGACTGATCAAGCATTCACTCAGTTTGGTGAGGCGTTAGCATTTGACGGACGGTATGTGGCCTTTTGGGGCGCGTGGGGCACGGCAATGAAAACGATCTGGTTGGACGGTCCGACAGACGGCAACAAGGATTTGCTGGCCTACCATCGTGACTTTGTCGGGGACAATTTCCCGGTCCAGGTACCTGTCAACCAAGGGGTCTTCGTTCATGATACGAGGAGCGGTCTGACTCAGCGGATGGCCCGGACAGGTGATGGTCTGGATGACTTCCTGTTCTGGACTTTTTCGGGACGGCCTCCAGGCGTTGGGGAGAGTGATGACACGGACGGCGAGTTGCCTCGCTGGCGTGCGTCCGCGTTCGTCGCGGTTTCGGGCGGGCCTGGAAACACGGTGTCGGTGGCGTTCAAGTCGCGCACGGGTTTGCTGGATCCGGTGGAGCACAGCTACATCAATCCAGTGGACGGGATTTACCTAGGGGATGGTTCGGCGGTCACGGTGCTGTTGGACACGACGATGAACGGCCAAGGGCTGGATCCTGCGGCGCCTGTGGGCTCCAAGATTTCGGCGCTTTCTATTGAGCGTGAGGGGCTGCGCGGGCGTTGGCTTGGGGTGTCGGCGACCATGCTGAATGCAACAACCACAGAGAGCTTGGCGGGGATTTATTCGACCAAGCTTGAAGGTAAGCCGATCGGGGTGCAAGCGGGTTACTACTCCGGGTTGCTGCGCCACGACCACATAGCGGGGCGGGTGTCGGTGCTGGTGCAGAAGTCCCGCGCGTTCTCAGGCACGGTCAAAATCGGAGCGGTGAACTATCCCGTGAGCGGAAAATTCGACGCGTCGGGACTGGCGACGGTTTCCCTGAAGCTTCGGGGCCAGCCGACGCGGCAAATCAGGCTGGGAGCGATCTTGATCGGCGATTATCGGGCGCTGAATGTGACTGTTTCGGCGAGTTCCGGTATGGGTGCGGCGGACTCTGACGGGGCGCTGGTGGGTTCGGCTTTGTATTCAGGGTATCCTTCCAAAAACCTCACCAGTCTGGTGCCCGGACACTATACGCTGGGGATCCCGCCGAACGCGGAGAATGCCAAGGATTCGGATGTTCCCCAGGGGTCTGGCTACATGCTAATGTCAGTATCACCGAATGGAAGGGTAGCTATCAATAGCCGACTGGGAGACTGGTGGACATTTACGGCGTCGCCCTTGTTGAGTGAAGATGGCTCTTTCACCCTCTACTCGCGGCCTTACCAGAATCCGAAGGGCCAGTTCGCCGGAATTGTGGACACCATGGATGTGCCGGGGGTCAGCGATATTGAGGGTCAGTTTGAGTGGGTGCGTTCCGCGCAACGCAAAGTCACACATCGCTACTCGCAAGGGTTTAGTGTGGCATGTCTCCGCGGTGTCGGTTCTCGGTATGTGGTTCCTCTTTCTCCTCAGGGTATGCTACAGTTAGGGGCGTCACGTAAGGTGGGTCTTACCATTGGGTGTGAAGACCTGATGTCACCGATTGTTTCGGCGACTGCGTGGGTGAATGGCTCGATCAGTGCATCCTGTTCGCCGCCTCTTCAGTCATTGACCTTTTATCCTGTGAATGGATTCTTCATGGGCACCGTCCTAGACGGGAAGCGAACCCTCGAATTTCGAGGTGCAGTGGTGCAGAAGTTGAATTTGGGGATGGGGGTTTTGCTTGGGCCTTTGCATACGGGTGACATGCGTTTGGAAGTAAAGCCTTGATCGATAGGTAAGCCGAGCCAGTAGACCCGGCCAGGAGGGGCATGAAGGGAGTCGAATCCCTTTGTGCCCCTCTTTTGTTTTCGGGGTTTGAGGTTGGTGTATAAAAAAGGACGAAGTGGATTCGCCTCCATTTATCCGGGCCCTTTGAACAAGCTCTGGTGGTTATTTCTTCTTGCCCTTGCCTTTGGCCTTCTTGGGATTGCCTTCGGCGTCGTCGATGGGGCCGACCATGGGGGGGGATTCGAAGAATTTGCCGTCGTCGATGAGGCGGGGGTCGCCGGTGCGGGTGAGTTCGGCGAGGAGGCGTTTTTCGAGATCGGCTTTGATGGTGGCGTAGGCGGGGTCTTCGGCGAGGTTTTGGGTTTCGTGGGGGTCTTTTTTGAGGTCGTAGAGTTCGTATTTGGGGCGTTTGCCATAGACGGCTTGGTAGGCGGGGCCCCATTGAGTGTCGTTGCGCATGCCGACGAGCCAGGTTTTGGTGGGGCCGGCGTCGTCATCGGGGTGAGTGGTGCGGGTGTTGGCGTTGATCTCTTCGGGGGTGGGAGGGCTGGAGCTGTCGAGGCCGTAGGGGTCGCCGAGGGGCCAGCGGTCGGGGCGGAAGTTGATGATGAAGAGGTGGTCGGCGGTGTGGAGGGCGCGTTGGGGATAGGGGGAGTAGTCGGCGCGGGCATTTTCGACGTGGCGTTCGCGGCCGGTGACGACCCAGGTGC
The DNA here is from genome assembly GCA_027487315.1 of Verrucomicrobiaceae bacterium. Taxonomy (GTDB): domain Bacteria; phylum Verrucomicrobiota; class Verrucomicrobiia; order Verrucomicrobiales; family Verrucomicrobiaceae; genus JAGRPD01. Next base: position 24,081 of record JAIYDW010000138.1, read on the forward strand.
GTTCGGGGTCGACGAGGCCGGATTTGTCGGATTTGAGGACGGGCCAGAGGCTGCGGCCGGTCATGACATCGGGGATGGGCAGGCCGGCGGCTTCGAGGTAGGTGGGGGCGAGGTCGGGGAGGCAAACGAAGTCGTCGACGACACGGCCGCCCTTGATGCCGGGGCCTGTGAGGGAGAGGCTGACGCCGGTGCCGAAGCCGTAGAGGTTGCATTTGCCGTGAGGGAAGCCGGGAGCGCCGTGGTCGCCGGAGATGGCGATGATGGTATTGTCGAGGACACCGGCTTTTTCGAGTTCGGCGATGTGGACGCCGATGGCGTGGTCCCAGGCGGCGATTTCGCCGAAGTAGTCGGCCAGGTCTTCGCGGACTTCGGGGACGTCGGGGAGGTAGGGGGGCAGTTTGCCTTTGAGGTCGTCGGGATTGATGTTCCAGAGTTTTTTGCCGCTGCCCGGGGTCCAGGAGCGGTGGACGTTGGTGGGGCCGAACCAGTAGCAGAAGGGTTTGTTGTCTTTGTTGTCGGCGAGGAAGTCGCGGAAGTTGGTGCGGATTTCGGAGTAGAGTTCCTCTTTGGCGGCTTCGAGGGGCTGGCCGTTGGCGACCATTTGGGTGACGTTTTCGGAGAAATTGTTGAAGCGGGAGCCGGCGGATTGGTAGGCGTGGGCTTGCTGGCCGTAGGGGGCGTCGGAGGGGGTGCCGGGGCCCCAGACTTTGTAGCTTTTGCCGATGTGATAGCCGGCGTCTTTGAGGAGGAGGGGGTAAGCGGGGATTTTTTCATCCCAGACGGCACCGCGGAGGATGGAGCCGCGACCGGTGCGCCAGAAGTATTGGCCGGAGAGGAGGGAACTGCGGCAGGGGGTGCAAGAGGGGGCGTTGACGTGGGCGTGGCGGAAGAGGACGCCTTTTTTGGCGATCTTGTCGAAGTTGGGGGTGCGGACGACGTCGTTGATGCCGCCGGGGCCGTTGACTTCGGCGTAGATGCTGGCGTAGCGGCCCCAATCGTCGGCGAAAAGGAAGAGGATGTTGGGTTTTTTGTCGGCGGCTGCGGCGGGCAGGGCGAAGAGGAGGGGGAGGAGCAGGGTGAGGAGGCGCTTCATGGTGTGGGAGGCACTGAAACGACGGTGGTGGCGGGGTCTTGCTTCGATTGGGTCAGAAGAAGAGGAGTACGAGGATCTGGGCGACAAGGATGCGGGCGAGCATGGTGGCGGGGTAGACGGTGGCGTAGGCGATGGAGGGGGCGTCAGATTTGGCGAGGCCGTTGGCGAAGGCGAGTGCGGGGGGATCGGTCATGCTGCCGGTGAGGAGGCCGCAGAGGACGTGGAAGTTGAGCTTCATGAAGCGGCGGCCGATGAAGCCGGCGATGAGGAGGGGGACCATGCAGACGATGAGGGCGGTGGCGGCCCATAGGAGGCCGTCGCGGCTCATCACGGTGGTGAAGAATTTGGGGCCGGCGTTGAGGCCGACGCAGGCGAGGAAGAGGGCGATGCCGAGTTCGCGGAAGGCGAGGTTGGTGTTGGCGGGCATGTGCCAGACTAGGGGGCCGACTTTGCCGATGCGGGAGAGGAGGATGGCGACGACGAGGGGGCCGCCTGCGAGGCCGAGTTTGAGAGGGCTGGCCAGGCCGGGGATGGTGATGGGGAGGATGCCAAGGAGGACGCCGAGGGCGAGGCCGATGAAGACGGGGATGAACTGGGTGGTGTTGAGGGCTTTGAGGGAGTTGCCGAGGGTTTTGGCGGCGGCTTCGAGGCCGGAGGTGTCGCCGACGACATGGAGGAAGTCGCCAAACTGGAGTTTGATGCCGGGGATGGCCGCCATTTCGACGCCGGCGCGGACGATGCGGGTGACGGTGACGCCATGGAGGTGGTCGAGACCCAGCTCGGCGAGGGGTTTGCCGAGGAGTTTGCGGTTGGTGACGACGACGCGGCGGAAGGAGACGGTGCCGGGGGCCTGCATGAGGTCGACGGAGGCAATGCTGCCGATGATGCGCTGGAAGCTTTCGACGTGGGCGGCGGTGCCGACGAGGAGGAGGTGGTCGCCGAGGTGGAGGGTGGTGTCTTCGGTGGCGTTGATGACTTCGGTTTCTCCGGCGCGTTGGAGACGGGAGATCATGACTTCGGTTTCGCGGCGGCCGGGGATGTCGCGCACGGTGAGGCCGTCGAGGTTGGCGTTGTCGAGGCGGACGTTGAGGCGGGTGAGGGGTTCGACGCCCTGTTTTTGGTCGGTTTCGAAGGCGCGGGTTTCGGCGGCCATGTCGATTTTGAAGAAGCGACCGAGGAGGAGGAGGGAGGTGATGATGCCGATGATGCCGACGGGGTAGCTGGCGGAGTAGGCGAGGGCGGGGAGGAGGGTTTGATCAGCGGGGGCGGCGATGGCTTGGAGGGCTTGCTGGATGGCGCCGAGGGAGGGGGTGTTGGTGGTGGCGCCGGAGAAGATGCCGAGGCGGGCGCCGGCAGCGATGTCAAAGGTGACGCCGCAGAACCAGGTGAAGAGGGCGCCGGAGACGACGATGGCGATGGCGAGGATGTTCAGGCGGAGGCCGGCTTGACGCAGGGAGGCGAAGAAGCCGGGGCCGAGTTGGAGGCCCATGGTGAAGACGAAGAGCATGAGGCCGAACTCGCGCAGGAATTCGGTGACGGCGGGGTCCATGCCAAAGCCGAAGCTGCCGACGAGGAGGCCGACGAAGAGGACGCCGGCGGAGCCGAGGCCGACGCCGCGAAGTTTGACAGCACCCAAGGCCAAGCCGCCGGCGGCGACGGCGGAGAGGAGGATGAGTGAGGAGGCGGTGTTTGGGGAATGGATTTCGGCGAGCATCAGGGGGATCAGCGAAGAGGTGCCTTGATGTTTAGGCTACTTTGTGATCCCTGGGGAGAATGAACTGTGCCATTTCGGTGGCTTGACGCTATGGGGCGCAGGATAGGCTTGATGAACCGCCAGATGCGAGGGCTGGGGGACGGATTACTTGCGTCCGCGTTTGGCTTTGTTCTTGTTTTTACCTTTGCCCTTGGGTTTTTCGCCTTGGGGTTTGGGGACGATGTTTTCGATGAGGCGGGGGACGTAGCTGTTGTAGCGGTCGTCGGGGGCGGGACCGGTGGGGTCGAGGGCGGCGATTTGGGGTTTGAGGGAGTCGGCTTTGGGGCCGAGGGCTTCGATGGCGGCGAGAGCGGCCATGGCAGTGAGGACGTCGTGGTCTTTGGGAGCGGCGAGAGCGCTGAGGGTGGAGAGGGCTTTGGCGAGGGCGGCTTCGTCGCCGAATTGGCCGAGGGCTTGGGCGGCGGGGATGCGGACGTCGATGGAGGGGTCGTTGAGGGCTTTTAGGAGGGCGGGGGTGTGGTCGCGGGTGGCGGTTTCGCCGCGCATGAGGAGGCCGAGGGCGCCCCAGAAGCGGACGGCGCTGTCTGCATCATCGGTCATGAGGCGGGCGAGTTCGGGGGTGGCGGTGGAGTCCATGCCAGAGGCGAGATCGGCAGCGGCGAGGATTTTTTCGAAGGGGTAGGAGGGGTCATGGGCGGTGTCGTAGGGGGTGCTGCCTTCGGAGCGGGTGTGCATTTCGTGCTCGGGGAGGAAGCCGACGTCGCGGATTTTGGCTAGGTGCTCGCGCTGGGCGGTGCGGAGTTTTTCGAGGATGGGTTTGTGTTCGGGGGAGGAGGCGAGGTTGGTGACTTCGTCGCGGTCGGATTGGAGGTCGTACAGTTCTTCGGGGTCTTTGGGGGTGCGCCAGAAGAGGGACTGGGCGGGGGTGGTTTTGCCGGCGAGGAAGAGGTCGTTCCAGACGCGGGTGGCGGGGGTTTCGAACTGGTAGGCGACGCGCTGGGCCTGGGAGACGTGGGGGTAGTAGTTGCGGAGGTAGACGTAGCGGCCGTCGGTGACGCTGCGGACGAGGTCCATGCGCTCATCCATGCGGCCGCGCATGCCGAAGATGAAGGGTCGGGGTTCGGTTTGGAAGGGGCCGGCGAAGGCGTGGCCTTGCATCCAGTCGGGGGGCTGGATGCCGACGAGGCTGAGCAGGGTGGGAGCGAGATCGACGAAGCTGATGAGGCGGTCGGATTGGCCTCCGACGGTGTATTCTTTGGGCGCGAGGTGTTTGTATTTTTCGGGGAAGTAAACGACGAAGGGGACGTGCAATCCGGAGTTGGAGGGCCAGCGTTTGCTGCGGGGCATGCCGGAGCCGTGGTCGGCATAGTAGAAGACGATGGTGTCTGCGGCGAGGCCGGCTTCTTCGAGTTCTTTGAGGCGCTTGCCAGCGTCGGCGTCGGCTTCGCTGACTTTGTCGTAGTATTGGGCCCAGTCCTGGCGGACTTCGGGGGTGTCGGGGTGGTAGGCGGGGACGCGGATGTCTTCGGGTTTGGTGATTTGGGTGTGGGGGCGGGCGCGGATCTGGCTTTCGTGGCTTTTGGTGGAGTTGAAGATGGCGAAGAAGGGCTGGTCTTTGGGGCGGTTTTTCCAGGAGGCGTTGCCGGACGAGGCGTCCCAGAGTTTGGCGGGCTCGCGGAGGTTGTAGTCGGTTTTGCTGTTGTTGGTGCAGTAGTAGCCGGCTTCGCGGAGGAATTCGGGGTACATTTTGGTGCCGTTAGGCATGGAGACCATGGAGCGCATGTGGAGGCCGCCACTGCTGGAGGGGTAGATGCCGGAGATGATGGTGGTGCGGGCGGGGGCGCAGACGGGAGCGACGGACCAGGCTTTTTTGAAGAGCATGCCTTTGGCGGCGAGGGCGTCGATGTTGGGGGTGCGGGCGACTTTGTCTCCGTAGCAGCCCATGGTGGGGCTGTGGTCTTCGCTGGTGAGCCAGAGGATGTTTGGCTTGTCCGCGGCGGTGAGTGAGGCGCAGATGGCGAGGAGGAGGAGGGACAGGAGGGGTTTCATGGCTGGGCTGCTGGCGTTGGGGGAGTGGCGGGAACGGCGGTGGGGGGCGGTTGTTTCAAGGATACCTGTTTTCACTCAGGTAAAGTCGGCGAGAAGTCTCGGTTGAAGCCGGTCAAACTTTGGACTTCAGAAATGGGCGCTTTGGGTTGAGGATAGAGTGAGTTTATTTGGGTCCCATTCCCTCCATTCATCATGTGCTGTTTCTCTGCTGAAATTCGGTCTGTTAC
>JAIYDW010000247.1 GCA_027487315.1 Verrucomicrobiaceae bacterium
GTCGCCCGGCTGTAAGGCTTCCACGGCCTTCACGAGTGCTGCTCCGTTTGGATCGCTGTGCTGGATCACGCGCTTCGGCGGGATGGTGGACCAGGTGGGTTCGTAGCTGGCAGCCAGAGTGGTCGAGGCGAGGGCAATGCAGAGGAGAACAAAGTGCATGGTTGGTTGGGAACGGAAGTGCTTGGGTTTGGCAGGAATATTTGGGGGCAGGAAAATGGGAAAAAAGGGGATTGGAGAAGCTTCCTGCCCTTCCATTTTCCTGCCAAAAAGTAAGATCAGGCAGTCTTCAAATCGAGACCGCTTAGCGTGCCGGTGGCGGTGCTGAAGCGATCGGTCTCGATGCCGAGGTGCTGGAGCATGCTCACATAGAGATTGCAGAGCGGCGGCGGGCTGTCGGGATCGAAGGCGAGGTGCTGTCCATGACGGAAGCGGCCTCCGGCAAGAAGGGCGGGCAGATTCTTGGTGGAGTGGCTGCTGCCATCGCCAAGGTTGCTGCCGAGGAAGATGGCGGTGCTGTCGAGCAGGCTGCCGTTGGCGTCTTTGGACTTCCGAAGTTGAGCCAGCAGGCCACGCACCGTTTTGAGCGTCTCGGTTTCGACGATCTGGAGCTGCGCCAGTTTCGCGGGATCTTTGCCGTGATGGGAGAGATCGTGATGACCGAGGGTGACGCCTTCGATGGGTGGTGTGAAGGTGTTTCCCGACAGCATGATGGTGATGAGCCGGGTGGAGTCGGTCTGGAGGGCGAGGTGGCTGAGATCAAAGAGCAGGCGCGTGCGTCCGATGAGGTCGGCGGCGTTGGAGATGTCCGTGGGAGGCTCAGCATCGACTTTGGGCTTGGGCGTGCGTGCCCAGCGCTCGTCATTGACCATGCGCACCTCCAGCTCACGGACGCTAGTGAGGTATTCGTCGAGCTTTTCACGGTCCTCATGACCGACTTTGGCGCTGAGGGCACGGGCTTGAGATCGCAAGTCATCGAGAATGCTGCGCCCGTCATCAAGGCGCTGGAGCTGGGCGCGGACGGTGTCGCCCTTGCCTTCGAGAAAGAGTCTGGCGAAGACTTTGGAAGGCGAGTTGTCCGCCGGGATGAGCGCTCCTGTGCGCGTCCAGGAAAGGCCGCCTGCGCCTTCCGCTGAGAGCACGAGGCTGGGGAAACGCGTCTCCATGCCGATGCTCTCGGCAGCGAGTTGGTCGAGCGAGATGGCATTGCGAAATCCCGGCCTGCCCGCGCCGGGCACGCCAGTGAGAAAGCTGGCGGAAGCCTGATGCCCGAGGCCGGAGCTCATGCCAGCATGCATGAGGCCGGAGACGACGGTGAAGTCTTTGCGGAAATCCGCGAACGGCTCCAGGTAAGGCGAGGGCGTGTAATCCGCGCCGCTCTGGCCGGGAATGAAACTCTCCGGCAAAAAACCGAGCGGAGCGCAGATGCAGACCATGCGCCGAGGTGTTTTGGAGCCACTTGCTGCGAGGCTTTCGAGCCAAGGCAGTGCCATCGTGATGCCAGCGGAGCGGAGGAAGGTGCGGCGGGTTTTCATTGAAGTGATACGGTTGTTGGGGCCGAAAAAACGAAAAATGGCCGAAAAGATCAGACCCAATCAGAATTCTTTTTTTCGGCCAAGTAAACTCATAGCCTGACAGCTATGCAAAGACCTTCCAAACATCCGGCGTTTCAACTGTGCGACATCGTTCGTGAAACTGCTTTTGCTATCCATCGCTATCACGGCCCTGGGCACGTCGAGAAAATCTATGAGAACGCTTTGGTGAACCGTTTGCGAAAGCAAGGGCTGAAGGTCGAGCAACAGGTGCCCATCAAAGTTTATGACGAGGATGGAACCCTGCTTGGCGACTTGGTGGCAGACGCGCTGGTGGAAGGCATTCTTCTTTTGGAGTTTAAGGCTGTCAGAACCGTGCTGAACGAGCATGTGGCCCAACTGCTGGGCTATCTGAAGCCATCCCGCATCGAACATGGCGCACTGCTGAACTTTGGAGCCGGGAGGTTCTACATCAAGATGTATGGCATGTCCCAGGAGCTGCACGAAGCCGAATAAGAACTTGTTTTGGTTGAGCCGAAAAGGACGAAAGAAGGCCGAAAAAAGGTGATCCAAATCAGAAACCTTTTTTCGGACTCTTTCCGCTTTTTTCGGCTCCCCTCGCTCCCGGCTCATTTCGTCTGAAAAAGGCTGCTCTGAACGATCTCGTGGATCAGGGAACGAAAACCGTTTTTGTTTTCTCGTGTCCGCTGAATGATAGACTCAATTTGCGGGCGATCGAGCGGCGTTGGCTCGGCTCCGGTGGCGTAGGCGAGGAGTTTTTCGGCGAGGTTGCGGGCGAGCTGATCTTTGTCGGTGAGGAGGAGTTGCTTGAACTCATCGATGTTCTGAAAGCGGCGTCCGTCGGTGAGCACGTCGGAGGGATCGACGGGTGGTCCTGGTCGCACGCGGCGTCCCTGGCTATCGCGTTCGCCGTTGTTGGTGAGGCTGCGGTAGTGCTCTCGCCAGCCGCCGATGACGTCAAAGCTCTCTAGGGCGAAACCGGGTGGATCGATCTTCTTGTGACAGCCAGCACAGGCTTCGACATCGCGATGCTTGGCGAGTTGCTCTCGGATGGTGGTGGCTCCGCGGATGTCGGGTTCGATGGCCTCCACATCCACCGGCGGTTTCGCAGGCGGCGTGCCGAGGATGCGCTCCAGCACCCAGGAGCCACGCAGCACAGGCGAAGTGGTGGTGCCGTTGGCGGTGACTTTCAAAACGCTGCCCATGGTCATGACACCTCCGCGATGGCTGCCCGCAGGCAGCGGAACATTGATCAGGCGGTTGGACAATGAGACAAGGAGAGAGGGAGACAATGAGACGTCTGAATGGTCCGGCTTCTCCCTGTCTGATTGTCCCATTGTCTCCTTGTCTTCCAGTCTCCGCATCTCCGCCTGATACGGCTCCATCAGCCCGTAGTGCTTGGCCAGTCGCTCATTGAGAAAAGTGAAGTCTGAGGCGACGAAGCTCGTCAGCGGCAGATCCTGCGTGAGCACCTCATTGAAGAAGAGATTCGTTTCCTTTAGCATGGCGGACTTGAGGCTGTCATCATACTCAGGATACAGCGTGCGGTCCGGCATGGTGGCATCGATGGCCCGCAGACTGAGCCACTGGCCGGTGAACTCGCGGGTGAAGGCGGCGGCCTTGGGGTCCTTCAGCAGGCGCTCCACCTGCTGGCGCAGCACGGCGGGCTGATGCAGTTTTTGATCGGCGGCCAGTCGAAACAACTCCTCATCCGGCATCGAACTCCACAGGAAATACGAGAGACGACTCGCCAACGCGAAGTCATCCAACTTGCCGCCTTCTTTGGTGCCCTTCTCGTGGAAGAAAAGGAACTGCGGCGAGACGAGCACTGCCTTCAGCCCCACGCGCACCGCTTGCTCAAAGGTATAACCAGCCTCGAGCCGCTGCCGCACTCGGGAGAGAATCGGCTGAATGTCCTCCTCCATCACAGGACGGCGGAAGGCGCGGCGGGCGAACTGTCGCAGGATGCGCTCGGCATCGGGCAGCGGATTCTGTGAGACGACTTCGCGCCAGTCTGGATCGTCCTTCTTGGTCATCTTCTTCTGCTCCAGATCGCCAAACAGAGCCACATGACTCGCTGGCGGCCACGAGTCCATCAGCGGCCCTTCCGCATCCACCCACTGCACCACGAGACCGGGGCCGTCGTATTTGTCAGCGCCGACTTTCTCCACCATCGGCGGCGTGGCAGGCAGATCATCGGCGATGATGCGGATGCGGTTTTCCGGCTCCAACTGCGCGGTGAACTCGATCTCTGTGGGCTTGTCCGCAGGCACCGAATAGTAGTCCAGCAGGCGCTCTTCGGTGACCTCTTTGAACGTGCCTGCGGTGACGTGAAACTTCACCGGCTTGCCCTGGCTCTGGAAACCGTAGGCGGAGATGCGGAAGCGATACTTGCCACGGAAGGGACTGCGGAAGTTCCACATCGTCACGCGAATGTTCGCCGACTCCCAGACGGCGAAAATGGCCACACCATCCTCGAGAAAGCGATACACGCTGCCGGGCCGCTTCACGGAGGATTCGTCTTTGATGTGAAAGCGCTTCTTCACCTGCCAGGGCTTCGATTCATTCACGATGGCCTCATCGAGCACGCGATCCGCCGCCTCCAGGTAGCTCCGCAGTAGGTAAGACGAGGTGTGCAGCGACTCGGCATTGTTGTCGAAACCGTTCGTGGAGGTGTCGGGCGGCAGCAGATCGGCCAGATCGACCTCCACGCCGAGCAAATCGCGCACGGTGTTCGCATACTCCGCGCGGTTCAGCCTTCGCATCACCACGCGGCCTGGCTTTTCACCATTCTGCGTCTTCGCCTTTGTCGCGCTTTGCTGAATCCAATCCATCACCGCTTTCAGGTCATCCGCAGGTGGACGAGGTTTGTCCTCAGGCGGCATATCGCCGGATTGCAATTGATCCAGCACCGCAAGCCAATGGCCGCGGGCTTTTTTGTCACTGAAATCCGGGGCGAGACTCTTCAAATCAAAGTCACCCTTCGGCTTCGCGCCCGAGTGGCATTTCTCACAATGCTGCACGAAGAACGCACGCGGTTCCGCGCCGGTGGCCAGCGTGATGCCGAGCATCAGCATCGCGATGGCAGAGATGAAAGCAGACCTTGAAACCATGGTGTGCTATCAACGCTTCGAGATGGGCCCGACATACTCAGTGGCGATCACAATATCATCGAACCACACGCGATTCGTCTTGGGCGGATTGGCGACGTTGTTTTGGCGGTAGGCGTTTTCGGTGACGTAGTGGCTGAGCATGAAGTAGCTCACGGCCAACTCTGGCACCGTGCGCCAGCGAAAGCCTTCGAAGGTGCTTTCGCCGTCTTTGGCAACCTGGAAGCCTTCTCCGGTCCATTTGCCGGTTTTCGTGCCGGGGCCGATGTGCGTGGTGAGTTTGCCATCGAGCCACAAAGCGAGCTCGCCATCGCTTTTTCCGACCTCGTTGCACTTCACCATGATCTCGACGCACTGCCACTGGCCGCGTGGCGGACCGGGGCGGCCTTCGGGCCAGAGGCCGTTGCCCCAGAAGCCGCCATCGGCGCTTTGCTTCATGTCGTGCCAGTAGGTGTAAAACATCCAGCCGCCGGGCGCGGCGAGCGTGCCATAGCTGCCATTTGGCTCGATGCGGGCGCTGAAGCGTGCGTCGCCTGCCGCGTGCTTGCCCGCGCTGCCTTGCGGCCAGTTCGTGGGCGGATTGTAGCCGCCGAGGCCGCTGAAGTGATGCAGGTAAGGCGCGTCCTCAGCGAACTTCACATAGAAGCGCGAGAAGACTCGCGTCTGGATGGGATCAAGCCGCTTGAACAAATGCCCGCCAGTGTTCTCGCCGAGCGTCGCGGTGACTTGGAGGCATTTCGAGCCCGAACTGGCCGCAGGATGCTCGTTCACGATATCGAGCACCTTGCCTTCCTGGTTCTCGATTTCATTCCAAACTGGCCTCAAGGCCTCCAGCGTGCCTTGTTCAAAGTTTTCGACGAGGAGCACCGCTGGATGCTTTTCGAGGCCAGAGTCGCCGGGATGGTTTTGTGATAGGCCGGGGCCTTCGGGCAAAGGTTCGAGCGCCCAGACAGAGGTGGTGACGAGAAAGCAGAGTGTTTTCATGATTTCGAAGCAGAACGCACTTTCTTCTCCACCTCGACGATCACCAAGGCCACCAGCGCCACGCTGAGGATGCGCAGCCACGCTAAAAGGTCGATGGGGGCGGTGTGGAGGAAGCGATTCATCAAGGGCGCATAGGTAAAGACCAACTGCAGTGCACCCGTGAGCCCGATGCCAATCCACAGGCGGGGATTACTGAACCAGCCGATGCTGAAGATGCTTCTTCCAAGGCTTCGGCAGTTGATTAGGTAGGCGCTGGCCACAGCGACGACGGTGTTCACGACGGCGGTGCGGCACACGGCGATCGTTGAACCGGCGTTTTGCTCATAAAAGAACACCCAGTAGCTCCCGGCGAGCATGATCATCGAAACAAGGCCGGTGCGCATGAACATGGCGAAATCGAAAATGGGTGTCTTTTGATCACGCGGCGGCCTTTTCATGATGTCGGCCTCCGGCGGCTCGAAAACGAGCATGAGGCCGAGAAGGATGGCCGTGGTCAGATTCACCCAAAGCAAGTGAACCGGCAGCGTGGGCAGCGTGAGGCCGAAGACGACGCTGGTGAGCAAAATGAGCGCGAAACCCACGCTCACCGGCAGCGTCCACACAAGGAACTTGATGAGGTTGTCATACACGCCGCGACCTTCCTCGACGGCGGCGGCGATGGTGGCGAAGTTGTCATCCGTGAGCACCATGCTGGCCGCACCTTTCGCCACATCGGTGCCGGTGATACCCATGGCGATGCCGATGTCGGCTTGTTTCAAAGCGGGGCCGTCATTCACGCCGTCGCCGGTCATGGCGAGGATGTGCCCACGGCTTTGCAAGGCCCGCACGAGCCGCAGTTTCTGCTCCGGCGCTACGCGGGCAAAGACGGCGGTGCGGTCCGCGATCTCCGGGAGGTCGGCATCGCTGATTTCGGCCAACTCGCGACCACTGATCGCGGGCACTGTGTCGGCCCCGACGATGCCGATCTGCTTCGCGATGGCCTGCGCGGTCACTGCGTGATCGCCAGTGATCATTTTCACTCGGATGCCGGCTGCCTGACACTTTGCCACGGCGGCGATGGCCTCTTCGCGCGGTGGATCGATCATGCCCTGTAAGCCCAGGAAGGTCAGGCCCTCGCTGACATGATGATGCGCAAAGTTTCCGCTGACATGGGAACCATCACGACGGCAAAAGGCGATGACTCGCATGCCCTCGGAGCCGAAAGACCCAGCCACTTCACGAATCGCTTCCATGTTGATGGCAACGAGCTCACCGCGTGCATCGAGCATGTGCGTGCAACGTTCGAGCAGTCGCTCCAGCGCACCGGCTTTGTAGATGCGACGTCCTTGGGCATGGTCGTGCAGCGTGGCGCGAAACATGTGATCGCTCTCAAAGGGAATCATGTCCACACGGGGCGAGTCCGCATGGATTGTGGCATGACGCAGACCGGCTTTTTCTGCCGCCACGAGCAACGCGCCCTCTGTGGGATCGCCCGCGATGGTCCACAGGCCATCTTTCTCGATGATCGCGGAGTCGTTGCAGAGCATGCCAGCATGTAGGCACTCATGAAGCGCGGGCTTCGTCGCGGAATCAATGGTGGTTTGGGCCTGATGAATGGTGCCGCGCGGTTCGTAGCCGCTGCCACTCACCTCAAATGTCTCACCACCGGCATGAATGAATCGCACGGTCATTTTGTTTTGCGTGAGCGTGCCCGTTTTGTCGGAGCAGATGACCGTGGTGCAGCCCAGGGTCTCCACTGCGGGCAGCTTGCGGATGATGGCGCGGCGTTTCGCCATGCGGCTCACGCCGATGGCGAGCACGATGGTGATGGCGGCGGGCAGGCCTTCGGGAATGACGCCCACGGCCAGTGCCACGCTTGCCATGAGCATCTCGATCACGCTGCCGCCGCGTACCAGCACGCCATAGGCAAACAAGGCAGCTGCAAGCGCCAGGATGATCCAAAGTAAGAGGCCACTGAAGCGTGCAATCTTGCGTGTGAGGGGTGTGGTCAGGTCAACGGCTTCTGCGATTAAGAAGGCCACACGCCCGGTCTCGGTTCGGTCTCCGGTGGCCCAGACCACGCCGATGCCGCTGCCGGCGCTGACAAGAGAGCCGGCATACGCCATGTTCAAGCGATCTCCCAGCACGGTGTCAGCTTGCAGAGGATCGGGGCGTTTGTTTGCGGGCACGGACTCGCCTGTGAGGGATGCCTCGTCGATCTGCAAACTTTTCGTTTCCAGCAAACGAATGTCAGCTGGAACGCGATCACCGCCCGCGAGCATCACGATGTCACCCGGGACGAGTTCGATGCTGTTCACGCGGACCTTTTTGCCATCCCGCCGCACCACTGCCTCGGCCACGACCATCTTCATGAGGGCTTCGAGAGCCGTTTCTGCTTTGGATTCCTGAAGGAAACCGACCAATGCATTAACCAGCACGACGATGATGATGACGGTTGCGTCCACCCATTCACCGAGAAATCCTGTCACCAACGATGCGGCAATGAGGACGAGGACCAGAGGTGCGGTGAATTGATTCAGCAGTCGTTTCCAGTGGGGAGTGCCAACGCGGGCTTTGACTTGATTCTCTCCGTATTGCTCCAGTCGTTTTGCGGCTTCTTCCGAAGTAAGGCCTGTCTCCAAGCTCACTTCGGTGAGTTGCAAAACCTCATGAATGAAGAGGTGGTGGGCGGTCGAGTCCGGCATGATTGAGAATACGGCGTGTCGTGAGACAATACGGTGGTCGCGAGTCTAAATGCGCTGAGGTGGCAAATAAAAGGATCCCGATTGAGCGTTTGGGGTGAAGGGACTTCTAGTTGATGAATTCGAGGGTGCCATCGGTGAGACGGTAGAAAGCACCGACGATCTTGATTTGGCCTTTGTCTTCCATTTCCTTGAGAATGGGACTTTCCTGGCGGATGCGGGACAAGGTATGGCGGATATTGTTTTCGTTCACGCGTTTCATGAACTCTGGATTTGAGGAGGATTTTTCGCCTGGGAAGTCCTGACTGGCTGCAACGGCCGGTTTAATCTTCGAGAGCATGGCGGTGATGTTGCCCAACTTCACGTCATCGATTGCTCCTTTGATGGCGCCGCAGTGTTGGTGTCCCAGCACGAGGATGAGTTTGGCGCCGGCCACTTTGCAGGCGAATTCCATGCTGCCGAGGAGGTCCTCATTGACGAAGTTGCCAGCGACGCGACCGACAAAGACATCGCCAATGCCCTGATCGAAAACGTCTTCGACGGGCACGCGGCTATCAAGGCAGCTTAGAACCATGGCTTTTGGGAATTGTCCCGGGGCGGATTTACGGACTTGTTCGCTATGATTGCGTCTGGTCTCGTTGCCACTTTGAAAGCGTTTGTTTCCGTCTTTGAACTGCTGCAACACCTCGTCCGGAGTCAGTTTGGCCTGTTCCTCGGCGGTGGTGACATGACTGTCCAGTGAAGCTGGGTTCTTTGGGCTGCATGCGACGATGATGACAGCCAGGAAAATCAGGGTGGCAGGGTAGCCGACGTTTAGCTTCATGAGTTTGATTGGGTGCAATGGGTTTTGGGTGCAATGGGTTTGGGTTTAGAACTTGTCGGGGCGAAGGACACGGACATCGCTTTCGTAGGCGACCATGGCGAAGGCGGCGAAGAGTTCGCTTTGGAGACGATTCAGCAGGCTTTCGGCGATGGCGGGTTTGACCACGACTTGGATCTGGACGTTGGCCATTTCGCTGATATCGGCGCTACGATTGCCCTGGTTGCCACTGCCGTGGACGGGAAAGGCTGTGTGGCCATTTGTGCCGACCTCGCGCAGCAATTCGACAACGCGGTCTTCGAGGATCGCCTCGCAGACGATGGTAACGAGTTTCATGGGATGAAGGGACATGCGGGTGTGGGTTAGGCGTTGAGATACTTAGCGAGTTCAAAAAAGAGGGGGATACCGACTGTGATGTTGAACGGGAAGGTGATGGCGAGTGCCGCAGTGAGTGAGTAGGTCGGGTTGGCTTCCGGCAGTGAGAGGCGAACCGCGGCGGGGGCAGCGATGTAACTGGCGCTACCGGCGAGCACACCCAAGAGGGTAGCACCACCGATGCTCAGACCCACCCAATGGCCCAGGATCACGCCTGCGGAGCCATGGAGGACAGGAGCAGTGATGCCGAAGAGGAGCAGGAAGAAGCCGACTTTTTTCAGATCGCCGAGTCTGCGCCCTGCGACCATCCCCATTTCGAGCAGGAAGAGCGCGAGTACGCCCTGGAAGGGGGTGACGAAGAAACCTTCGACGGATGCCATTCCACGCTTGCCGCAGAGGGAGCCGATGATCATGGCTCCGATCAAGAGGAGGACACCCTTGCCAAGCACGGCATCTCGGAGGGCGTGGCGGACACCGGGGTCTGAGAATGAGAATTTGCCACCGAGGGCACCCTTGCCGAGCATGACGCCGATGATGATGGCAGGCGATTCCATCACGGCGAGGAAGGCGGAGGCATAGCTTTCGTAGGGTTGGTCGATGCTTTTGAGAAAGTTCGTCGCGGCGATGAAGGTGACTGCACTGACACTACCATAGTGGGCAGCGATGGCTCCGGCATCGGCGATGCTGAATCTGCCGAGCTTGCGCAGACAGGGGTAGGCCCAGAGCGGAATGATTGCTCCCAGAGTCATGGCGGCGAGGGCGGGGAGCCAAACGGTGCTAATACCTGCTTCATTGATGGCGACGCCGCCTTTGAATCCGATGGCGGTGAGAAGATAGATCGTGAGGGTGGAGTAGAGAGCTTCAGGGAACTTGAGATCGCTCTTTGAAACAGCGGCAAAGACACCAAGGACGAAGAAAAGAACGGCTGGGCTGAGAAGGTTTGATTGAATCGCGGTGACAAAATCCATGAGGGGAGCTGAGTGTGAAGTTGAGGCAGTTACCTCGCCCCCCTCAATCATTCTCTCCAATTCATGTTTTGGAAAGAATCGTTCGCTTTAATGAAACTCGATTTGTGTGCCTTTTAGCTCGCTGGGAGGGCTCGTCGAATCTCTTCTTTTTGGCCCTGGGAGATCTCGATAGGGGTGCCGACGTCGACCCATTCATAAAGGAATCGTGCGGGATTGGCGCCGGTGAGAGGGACGCGGATGCAACCGTGGGAGGCGGGGTAATTGGGTACGCTGGAGAAGCCGTGGAAGAAGATGTGGCCAGTGATTTGAACGCTCCAGGGCATGGGGGCATTGTGGTATTTGCTGGAGTAGTGCATCCGGTTTTTGTACGGGCCGGCGGTGAAATGGCCAGCGGGGGTGTTGCCATAGCGACCGGAGCTGATGTTGGTGTCCAGGACGATGAGTCTCCCTTGATAGGCGTAAAGGCGCTGGCGGGCGAGGTCGACTTCGATGCGTTTGGAGCCTGCGATGACGGTGAAGCGGCGACGTCCAGACGCGACGTCGAATTCGGCTTTTTCGGGATCTGTAGAAATCGTGGCACCAGCGGAGGCAAGGGCGTCCAACTGAAGCCAAACGGCCCCATTGATGAGTCGAGTCTGGTTGGCTGGAATGGAGGTGCCGTTGATTTTGAGTGCGCTGCCATCGCGCGACAGGCTCGAGTGCCACCTGAGGCGGGAGGACGCCTCCGAGAGGGGGACGTATATCTCGCCGGGTTCGACGGCGAACGTGACGGACTCGACGTTTGCGGCTAGCGAGGGGGTTGAAGAGAGCCCGAGGGCGAGAGTTAGAAGTAGACTCCAGAGTGCGAAATGGGAGTTCATGCCTGATCGGATATTCGGCGGTTTGTTTTGCGCTTTAGAGTGGTGGTACCGGCGGTCGGACTCGAACCGACACTCCTTTCGGAACAAGATTTTGAGTCTAGCGTGTCTACCAATTTCACCACGCCGGCTTCAACCACTCTTGATCAGGGGAGGAGTAGTTAGCTGGGAGGAAAGGGTTTGCAAGGGTTTTTCCGCTCAGTCTTCTGCGAGGGCTTTGGGCGGGCCGAGGATTTCCCGGATGACGATGGCACGGCGCAGGGAAAGTGGGCTTCGGAGGTCCATCCGGAGACGCATGAGGCTGTCAGCGGTGCGGCGATCGCGGTGGGCGACGGCTTCGGTGAAACTGCGGTCAACGAAATTTGAAGTGGGGAAGGCGTTGGCGGGAGTGGGGATGGGTGGCTGTTTGAGCGGGGCGGGAACAGGCGGTGGGACGGCGTTCTGCGGTTGTGGCTTGCGGGAGGGAGAGGGTGAGTTGGGTCTTACGGGGAGAGGCGGCGGGGGCTGGGTTTGGCGTGGAGGTGGCTGGTTGGATTCTTTGATTTGTTTGAAAAGGTCTTTGATTTCGGCGAAGGGATCAGGGGGAGGTGCGGTTGAAGTCGGGGAGGGTAAGGGGACCGGAGCGGCTTCCTGGCCAGTTTGTTTGCGCCAGGCGGCTTCACGGAGGGCGCGTTCCTGGGGGGTGAGGATGGTGGGCCGCTCTTTGGCCTCTTTCTGCTGTTGGATCAGATTGCCCAGCCAACGGAAGAAGCCGACAACGACAAACAGGATCAGGAAGATGACTTGTCCCCAGTCGATGTCAGGCATGGTGGTGGCGAGTGCGTTGTGGGCTATTGCTTGGTGCTGCCTTCGCTATCGGAGGGGGCGCCGATTTGTTTGCGCATGTCGGTGTCGGCAAGGATGTTGTTGTACTTAGCGTAATCCATGATGCCGAGTTGCCCGTTGCGGAAGGCTTGGGCGATGGCGAGGGGAACTTCGGCTTCGGCTTCGACGACGCGTGCGCGCATTTCCTGTGTGCGTGCGGCCATTTCCTGCTCGAGGGCGACGGCGGCGGCACGGCGGACTTCGGCATTGGCCTGGGCGATCTTTTTGTCGGTTTCGGCTTGTTCGGATTGGAGCTTGGCACCGACGTTGTCGCCCACGTCCACGTCTGCGATGTCGATGGAGAGGATTTCGAAAGCGGTGCCGGCGTCGACGCCTTTGCTGAGCACCAGTTTGGAGATGGAGTCGGGATTTTCGAGCACGTCTTTGTAGGAGTTGGCGGAGCCGATGCAGGTGACGATGCCTTCGCCGACGCGTGCGACGACGGTTTCTTCGGTGGCCCCGCCAATGAAGCGTTCGAGGTTGGTGCGGACGGTGACCCGGGCGCGAACGCGGAGGGAGATGCCGTCTTTGGCGACGGCGTCGATCTTGCCGCCTCTGCCCATTTCAGGATGGGGACAGTCGATGACTTTGGGATTGATGCTGGTGCGAACAGCCTCGATCACGGTTTTACCGGTGCCTTTGACGGCGAGGTCGATGGCGCAGGCGCGATCAAAGATGAGGGGAATGCCGGCTTTGTCGGCGGCGATGAGGGCGAGGACGACTTGTGTGATGTCTCCGCCGGCGAGGTAGTGGGCTTCGAGGGAGTCGGTCTCGATCGGGATGCCTGCTTTGGCGGCTGTGATTCGGGTGTCGACGACCAAGGCGTTAGGCACGCCGCGCAGCCACATGGCGATGAGTGTGGCAATGCTGACCGGGCAATTGGCGATGCGGGCTCTGAGCCAGACGTTGAAGAATTTGCCGACAATCAGAAGCACGACGAGTGCTATGATGAGGGCGACGGCAATGAGGAAGAGTTCGACGGCTGGAGGCATAGGATTGATGGGTTGAGATTAAACGGTGGTGACGACTAAGTTTCCGGGTTCGGTGGTGATGACTTGGATACGAGTACCGATGGGAGCGTGGCCGTTCAAGAGCCGCACTTCGTGACGGGTGCCGTTGTCGAGGGCGACCTTTCCGAGAGGGCGAAGGTCGGTGGTAGCGACGCCTTGAACACCGATATGGGGATTGCCTGGGGAAGGGGGAGTGGCGATGGTGGTCTTCAGTGTGAAGGCGCGGTGGAAAAGCTTGACGGCAAAGAAGCGAAGCCAGATGGCAATGGCCGTTGCGGAGGCGACGATGATGCCTAGAGAAACGGTGGTGCGAGTGCTGGATGTCCAGTCGACCTCATCGCTGAAGAGGGTGACGGCGACAGCGGATAGAATGGAGATGACGCCGAAGGTGCCAAGGATGCCGCCTGGGACAAAGGCTTCTAGCATGATGAGCAGCAGGCCAAAGAGGACGAGGACGATGAGGGTCGTAATCATGATCGGTTCGTCAGAGATAACGAAGTCAGGATGGCGGCAATTTGGGCGATGAACAGAACTTTTTTCGTGTTCGGTTTACCAGGGGGAGGGCGAACGAGGGTTACGGAGTGCCTGCAAGCAGGCTTTCGGCATGGATGCGTGCGGACTTTGGATTGCCACCGAGCATTCGAGTCAATTCTTGGATGCGTGCTTCGCTCTCCACTGAATGGATCTGCGAGCGAGTTCGGTCTTTTTCGACTTCCTTGGTTACGACATAGTGGCTGCTGGCGAGGGAGGCCACCTGGGGGAAGTGGGTGATGGCTATGACTTGGTGGGTGGTTCCAAGTTCTGACATTTTTCGACCCACGGCTTCCGCGATGTTGCCGCCTACGTTGGCGTCAATCTCATCGAAGACGAGGAGCGGGACGCTGTCCTGCCTGGCGAGGGCACTTTTCACTGCTAACAAAACGCGAGACATTTCGCCGCTGGAAGCGGTCAACCGGAGAGGTTTTTGGGGCTCGCCAGGATTTGGCGCAAAGTGGAAGTCGACCTCCTCGGCTCCGGAGCGGGCAGGCTCTGAATGGGGAACCAAACGGACGTCAAAAACGGAGCGTTGGAAACCGAGATCGGCAAGGTGTGCCGTGATTTCTTTGGCGAGTTTTGGGGCGTGCTTTGCACGTTCTTTGGACAGGGCGGCAGCCGTTTTGTCGACGATTTGGCGTTTGGCACTGGCGATGGTTTTGAGTTTATCAAGTTCTTCACCTCGGTTTTCCATGCGACCGAGTTTTTGCGCGGCATCATCGTGGTAGGCGATGATTTCTGCAATCGTGCTGCCGTATTTTCGCTTCAGGGTTTGAATGACAGTAAGGCGCTTATCAAGTCGGTCGAGTTCGGAGGGATCGGTTTCGATATCGTCCACGTAATCTTGGACACTCGACTCGAGTTCTTGCAGTTCGACTTGAGCGGAGCGGAGGCCATCAAACAAAGCGCAGGTGGAGGGGTCGATGCGTTCGAGGTCGTTGGCGAGACGCGTGACCTCTCGCAGCACAGCCTGCAGGCCTTGTTCGCCGTCACCGAGGCGGAGCATTAGCTGGGCGCAGATTTCTGTGAGGCGTGCGGCGTTTGCCGAGATGCGATGACGGGTTTCGAGTTCGTCCTCTTCATCCGGCTTGAGGTTTGCGTCGCTGATCTCAGTGACTTGAAAGCGCAGCATGTCCATTTGCTGCTCGGAAGCTCGTTCGGATGTTTCGAGGTGATGGAGTTCGGCGAGAGCTTCACGCCAGGCTTTCCAGGCGGAGGAGTAGTCGGAGGCGCGGGCCTCGATGCCGGCATACTTGTCGAGCATTTCCAACTGGCGATCCTGAGAATTCAGAGACTGGTGATCATGGGGTCCGTGAAGGTCGACCAGTTGCTCACCGAGGTTTTTAAGCACGTTAAGGGTCACAGGCGAGCAGTTTACAAACTGTTTGTTGGCGCCACTGGTGGTGACGGAACGTTTGATCAGCAGCTCTCCGTCCTGACAAGGTTCGACGCCTGACTCAGCGAGGATTTGATCGACGAGGCGAGTGTTTTTGAGGTGAAAGCGGGCTTCAACGGTGCAGGAATCTTCACCCGAGCGGATAAGCGAACGATCTGCGCGTTCACCGAGGATGAGTTTGAGTGCGCCGACGATGATGGATTTGCCCGCGCCCGTCTCACCGGTGACGGCAAGCAAACCATCGCCCAGTTCCCAGGTGACGTCTTCGACCAGGGCGAGGTGACGGATCTTGAGGAATGAAAGCATAGAGCTCGATCGATGGGTTGGTTGTCGGCAGAGTATGGAGGAGGGGTGGCGTTGCGCAAACGAACAGTTGCCAAATTTTCTTTGGGATGGGAGTGGTCGTTTCAAAATCGACGGCGGTGGTCGATTATTGGCAATGGGCGGCTCAGTTCTTGCGTATGTTTTTGCGTAGAGTCGTTGATCACAAAGCCATGATGAAATCTTCACGTTTTTCGAGACGCCAGTTCCTGCGTGGAACTGGTATTGCACTGGGGTTGCCTTGGTTTGAGTCGATTTCCTCATTTGGCGCCCCACTAAATCAGGGCAAGGTCCCTGAAGCTCCGCGGCGGATGGCGGCGATGTTTTTTGGCAACGGGGTAAACCCTCATCACTGGGGCGCGGAAATGGTTGATGGGGGAATGAAGCTATCGAAGACATTGAGTCCGCTTGAATCGCTTAAAGACAAGCTGTTGGTGATGAAGGGATTATGGAATCCGACCACAGTGCAGGGTCCAGGTGGTCACTATCCAAAGATGAATGTGTTGTCGGGATTGAAGGTGAAACAGACGACAACGGACATTGAGGTGGGTACGACGATGGACCAATTGGTGGCAGCGCAGGTCGGTAAGCATACACCTGTCGCCAGTTTGGTCCTGGGAACGGAAGGGCCGAGCTACTCGACGGATTCGGGTTTCACCTCGATTTATTCGGCCTACATTTCGTGGGCAAGTCCGACGGCACCTGCGCCGAAGGAAATCTTTCCGCAACAAGCTTTTGACCAGCTTTTTGATGACGGTTCGCAGCGCAAAAGGGATCGGAGCGTGTTGGATTTGGTGCTCGAGGATGCCAAGTCGTTGAAGCACCAGCTGAGCCGCCGCGACGGGCAAAAGCTCGAAGAGTATCTGGTGTCGGTGCGAGAGTTGGAACAACGAGTCGAAAAGGCGGAAAGATTGAGCCAAGCAGAAGTGTCCGCGCTGACATGGCAGCCATCGGTGAAGGCTCCGACCTTTCCGCGCCCCAGTGGGGGCATTCCTGCGGATCCAGAGCAGCACATGCGACTGATGTTGGATATTGTCGTGCTGGCATTGCAGATGGATCGAACCCGCGTTGCAACGCTTATGCTGAACAATGATCTTTCGGGAGTGGTGTTTCCGAGCTTGCAGGGCATTCGTGGTGGCAACCATGAGTTGTCGCATCACGCCAACGACGAGGAACGATTGGGCATGTATCAGCGGGTGAACCAGCAATTCGTGCAACTGTGGGGAGAGGCGCTGCAAAAGATGGCGGACACCAATGAAGGTGAGCGTTCGCTCCTCGACAACAGCATGATCATGCTGACCTCGAGCCTGTGGGATGGCAATGCGCACGATTCAACGCAGCTGCCCTTATTGCTGGCTGGCGGAGGTGGAGGATCGATTCGGAGCGGCAGGATCATTGATTTTTCCGCTGAGGCCAAAGAGGAGCGGAAACTGTGCCGACTGCATTTGGCGATGATGGAGCGAATGGGGCTGCGGGTTGAAAGGTTTGGCGATGCCGACAAAGCGCTGCAGTTGGGCTAGGCATAGGGAATAGCGGGTTGAGAGTCGGGGCCGCATTCGAGAGGCACAAGCGGACCAATATGGGGTGGTCAGGGGATTGGAGGAGAGTAAAGAATGGCCTCCTAATGAAGGCTTGGGCTGGCAGGCAGCGCATCGGTTTCGGACAGTGCGATTGGAATGCGGCGGGGGAAGTGAACGTTCTAGTTGGATGGGGATCTGTGAGATGACAGGTAGAGAAAATGGACAGTCGAAGAGACTGCTGACCAAGTAGAATCTAGCATCCAAAAGGGTGGGCGGAGAGGGCGCAAAAGCACGATATCAGGTGGAGTCTGTGGAGGGGGCATAGAATGCGTTGTTACTGGCTATGGAAAAGGACCCCGAATGAAGCGTTGAGCCATGGTCAGAGATAAAATCGATCCGCTGGAAGCCTTATAGAATGGGCGTTGAGCAAAAAAGAGATAAAAAAGATCAAATTGAGTTTGACGGTTGGGCGGGATGCATTAGTATCTCAGTCCGCTACCGAAAACGAGCGGCTGCGAACGAGAGATCGATCTGTGCAAGTCACGATCGATTTTTTAGTCTCCAGAAACGGATCTTTTAGAGAACAACAACGAAAAGAGATGAGCTGATAAAGCTCAAATCTGATCAAGAAAACACAAGGGCTAAGTTGCACGTTGCGTGTCGAGAGATGCGCGAATTCGTGAAAGCGAATTAAAAACAACTTAGCTGAAATAATGAAAATTAAGTCAGCGCAATTTATGGAGAGTTTGATTCTGGCTCAGAACGAACGCTGGCGGCGTGGATAAGACATGCAAGTCGAACGGGATACATTTGGTAGTAATATTAAGTGTGTCTAGTGGCGAACGGGTGCGTAACACGTGGACAACATTCCGAGAAGCGGGGGATAGCCCAGGGAAACTTGGTTTAATACCGCATGTGGTTGAGTGTGGCATCACACAACAACTAAAGGTGGGGACCGCAAGGCCTGCCACTTCTCGATTGGTCCGCGGCCTATCAGCTTGTTGGCGGGGTAACGGCCCACCAAGGCGACGACGGGTAGCTGGTCTGAGAGGACGACCAGCCACACTGGAACTGAGACACGGTCCAGACACCTACGGGTGGCAGCAGTCGAGAATCATTCACAATGGGGGAAACCCTGATGGTGCGACGCCGCGTGGAGGATAAGGTCTTCGGATTGTAAACTCCTGTCATGTGAGAGCAAGGCTACGATTTTAATACCTTCGGAGCTTGATAGTATCACAAGAGGAAGAGACGGCTAACTCTGTGCCAGCAGCCGCGGTAATACAGAGGTCTCAAGCGTTGTTCGGAATCACTGGGCGTAAAGGGTGCGTAGGCGGCTTGGTAAGTCAGATGTGAAAGGCGGGGGCTCAACCTCCGGACTGCATCCGATACTGCCAAGCTAGAGTACTGGAGAGGTGTCTAGAATTCTCGGTGTAGCAGTGAAATGCGTAGATATCGAGAGGAATACCAATGGCGAAGGCAGGACACTGGACAGTTACTGACGCTGAGGCACGAAGGCTAGGGTAGCGAACGGGATTAGATACCCCGGTAGTCCTAGCAGTAAACGGTGCACGTTTGGTGTGGGGGGATTCGACCCCTTCCGCGCCGGAGCTAACGCGTTAAGCGTGCCGCCTGGGAAGTACGATCGCAAGATTAAAACTCAAAGAAATTGACGGGGACCCGCACAAGCGGTGGAGTATGTGGCTTAATTCGATGCAACGCGAAGAACCTTACCTGGTCTTGACATGCACTGTGTCTCCGGTGAAAGCCGGATAGTGTAGCAATACACGCTCTGCACAGGTGCTGCATGGCTGTCGTCAGCTCGTGTCGTGAGATGTTGGGTTAAGTCCCGCAACGAGCGCAACCCCTGTGATTTGTTGCCATCGGGTAATGCCGGGCACTCGAATCAGACTGCCTAGATCAACTAGGAGGAAGGTGGGGACGACGTCAAGTCCGTATGGCCCTTACGACCAGGGCTGCACACGTACTACAATGCCCAGCACAATGTGAACCGATACCGCGAGGTGGAGGAAATCTATAAAACTGGGCTCAGTTCAGATTGCAGGCTGCAACTCGCCTGCATGAAGTTGGAATCGCTAGTAATGGCGCATCAGCTACGGCGCCGTGAATACGTTCCCGGGTCTTGTACACACCGCCCGTCACATCATGGAAGCTGGTTTCGCCCGAAGTGCCTGCGCCAACCGTAAGGAGGCAGGGCCCTAAGGCAAGACTGGTAACTGGGATGAAGTCGTAACAAGGTAGCCGTAGGGGAACCTGCGGCTGGATCACCTCCTTTCTATGGAGAATGTCCTGGGGCTCACACCTCATTTAAGGACAAGGTCGAACCTTCCTGCTGGGTAACTGGCAGATGGTTGTGGTGCGTGAAAATGTCCACAAAAACTTGCGCGCTTCAATTGGCCGCAACGTGTTACTTAGCCTTTGGTTTTCTATGTTTCTTCCGTCTTACGGGGGTTTAGCTCAGTTGGTAGAGCGCTAGCTTTGCAAGCTTGATGTCAGGAGTTCGAGTCTCCTAACCTCCACCAACCTCGGCTCCAGGCTGCAAGCCCGGACAATGGGCATGTAGCTCAGTTGGTTAGAGCACCGCCTTGATAAGGCGGGGGTCACTGGTTCGAGTCCAGTCCTGCCCACCATTTAAGATCAGAAACATCGTTGTTCTCGTTCACGGGATTTAAGCTCCTTGACAACTGCATACAGGGTAAAGAAAACAAATTCAATTGAGCCGCCCAGGGCTGAAAGGTTCTGGGCACAGCAAAGAAAGAGTCTTGAAACGATTTTCCGAGCCCGCGCAAGCGGGTTCTCTGGAATGGATTAAGACAATGTAAGATAGCAAGGGCGCATAGTGGATGCCTTGGTGCCAGCAGGCGATGAAGGACGTGATAAGCTGCGATAAGCCTCGGAGAGCCGCAAATAGGCATTGATCCGGGGATTTCCGAATGGGGTAACCTGATACGGTTCATACTGTATCGTTCCGCTCTGAATACATAGGAGCGGACACGCAATACCACCCGAAGTGAAACATCTCAGTAAGGTGAGGAAAAGAAAGCGAATGCGATTCCGTAAGTAGTGGCGAACGAAAGCGGATTAGTCCAAACCGAAGGCTTTGCCTTCGGGGTTGTAGGAGCCCGATGTGGCAGGTGAACAGTTAGGTGAAGCTTCTGGAAAGTAGCTCCAAAGAGGGTGATAGGCCCGTAACCGAAAACTCGACACCGCCTAGGGATTTCCTGAGTAATGCGACACACGTGAAACTTCGCATGAATCCACGCCGACCACGGCGTAAGACTAAATACTCGCTGGCAACCGATAGTGAACAAGTACCGTGAGGGAAAGGTGAAAAGTTCCGCCGTGAGCGAAGTGAAATAGAACCTGAAACCATGCGCCTACAAGGTGTCAGAGCCGGCTTGTCCGGTGATGGCGTGCCTTTTGCTTAATGAGTCTGCGAGTCAGTCTGTGTGGCGAGCCTAAGCCCTTATGGGGTGGAGGCGGAGCGAAAGCGAGTCCGAATAGGGCGATTAGTTGCACGGGCTGAACCCGAAGCGGTGGTGATCTACCCATGGCCAGGTTGAAGCGTCTTTAATCGGACGTGGAGGACCGAACCGGTGAACCTTGAGACGTTCTCGGATGAGCTGTGGGTCGGAGTGAAAGGCTAATCAAACCCCGTAATAGCTGGTTCTCCCCGAAATGTATTTAGGTGCAGCGTCAAGCGCTGATCGGGGGGGGTAGAGCACTGAATGAGCTAGGGGGCATACCCGCCTACCAAACTCAATCAAACTCCGAATACCCCCGAATGTAGCTTGGCAGTAAGACTGTGGGGGATAAGCTTCATAGTCGAAAGGGAAACAACCCAGCCCAGCAGCTAAGGTGCCAAAATAACGCTCAGTGGAAAGGAAGTGAGATTTCTTTGACAGTGAGGATGTTGGCTTAGAAGCAGCCACCATTTAAACAGTGCGTAATAGCTGACTCATCGAGAGGTCTTGCGCCGAAAATGATTGGCGATCAAGCGTTATACCGAAGCTCTGGATTGCATTGACCAAGGTCAGTGTAGTGGTAGGGGAGCGTTGTAAGTGCGTCGAAGCAGAAAGGTAACTGACTGTGGAGCGCTCACAAGTGAGGATGCAGACATAAGTAACGATAAGACGGGTGAAATCCCCGTCCGCCGTAAACCCAAGGTTTCCAGGGCAACGTCCGTCGTCCCTGGGTTAGTCGGGAGCTAAGTTGAGGCCGAAAGGCGTAGGCGATGCACATCAGGTTAACATTCCTGAACCGGTTACAGTTAAACCACAAGTGCACGGAAAAAGAGAGAACATGCCGGATGAAAGTGGCAGAAGGGGGCGGACTTGTCCAAACTCGGTTTCTTGAATCGACCGTCTAGAAAAGCT
The DNA here is from genome assembly GCA_027487315.1 of Verrucomicrobiaceae bacterium. GTDB lineage: Bacteria > Verrucomicrobiota > Verrucomicrobiia > Verrucomicrobiales > Verrucomicrobiaceae > JAGRPD01. Next base: position 21,388 of record JAIYDW010000247.1, read on the forward strand.
TGTGGCCCTTTATGTAGCCGCCCGTACCGCAAACCGACACAGGTGGGTGGGTAGAATATACCAAGGCGTAAGAGTGAAGCCTCGTTAAGGAACTCTGCAAATTAGTCCCGTAACTTAGGGAGAAGGGATGCCCTCTTTGGAGGGTCGCAGTGAAATGGCCCAACCGACTGTTTATCAAAAACACAGCATTGTGCAAAGACGAAAGTCCAAGTATACGATGTGACACGTGACCAATGCCGAAAGATTAAGGCAAGGGGTTAGCCGTAAGGCGAAGCTCTGAACCCAAGTCCCGGTGAATGTCGGCCGTAACTATAACGGTCCTAAGGTAGCGAAATTCCTTGTCGGGTAAGTTCCGACCTGCACGAATCGTGTAACGAGTTGGGCGCTGTCTCAAC
>JAIYDW010000249.1 GCA_027487315.1 Verrucomicrobiaceae bacterium
AAGGTGGGGGTTAGCACGACGAAGATGGACATTGACGACATGAAGTCGGGCAGCATGAACATGGCGTTTTATGAAGCCAAGAAGGCGAAGACGCTGACGAAGGAGCAGCTGGCGCTGATTGCTTCAAAGAAGAAGGTGTTTCCGGTGAAGACAGCTGCCGGGAAATGGCATGATTTGGTGGTTCAAATCACGGGCGATACGGTTCGGGTGGCGATCGATGGAAAAGATGTGGGTTCCTTTGCTTCCGAGGGTTTTGCGCATCCGACGAAGAAGATGCTGCGCCTGTCCGTGCCGCATGATGCGGTGGTGGATGATGTGAAGATTTGGAAGAAGTGAGTCGGGACGCGGGCTAAACCGGCGCGTTGGTGGTGTATTTGAGAAGTTTGCCGAGGGTGGGGCGCATGTCTTTGCGGGCGACGATTTGGTCGACGAGGCCGTGTTGGAGCATGAATTCGGCGGTTTGGAAGCCCGGGGGGAGATCGGCGTGGGTGGTTTCCTTGACGACGCGGGGGCCTGCGAAGCCGATCATGCACTTGGGTTCGGCGATGATGATGTCGCCGAGGGTGGCGAAGCTGGCGGTGACGCCGCCGGTGGTGGGGTGGGTCAAAACAGAGATGTAGGGGAGGCAGGCCTGGCTGTGGCGGGCGAGGGCACCGCTGGTTTTGGCCATTTGCATGAGGCTGAGGATGCCTTCATGCATGCGGGCGCCGCCGGAGGCAGAGAAGACGATGACGGGTTTGCGTTCGGCGGTGGCGGCTTCGATGGCGCGGGTGATTTTTTCACCGACGACTGAGCCCATGCTGGCGCCGAGGAAGCGAAAGTCCATGATGGCGAGGAGGACGGGGACGCCTTCAATGGTGGCGCGGCCGGTGACGACGGCTTCCTGGAGGCCGGTTTTGGCCTGGTAGGCTTTGACTTTGTCGAGGTAGCCCTTGAAGCCGAGGGAGTCGACGGAATCGAGCTGGGTGTCCATTTCCTGGAAGCTGCCGTCGTCAACGAGGCTGGCGAGGCGCTCGGGGGCGCTGATGGTGAAGTGGTAGTCGCACTGGGTGCAGACGCGAAGGTTCTTCAAGAGAGCTTCCTGGAAGAGGCTTTCGCCGCAGGAGGGGCATTTGATCCAGAGGCCCTCTGGCATGTCCTTCTTTTTTTCGCCGAGGTCGGCTAGGGTACGTTTTTTGAAAAATCCCATGGTGTGTGGTGGTTTCGGGAGGTGAGACTAGCCCCGTGCGACGGTGATCACCACCACTTTTTCCGCGCCGCCGTCGCGATGGAGAATACGGGCGCATTCCTGCGCAGTGGAACCGGTGGTCAGGACGTCGTCGATGAGGAGGATGCGGCGTCCGCGAACGGAGTGGCCGGGGCGGAGGGAGAAGGCGCTGCGGAGGTTGCGCAGGCGGCGGTCGCGGTCGAGCCCGGCCTGGGCGATGGTGGAGCGGTTGCGGCGGAGGGCGTTTTGGGTGGGAATGCCGGTGGTGCGGGAGAGTTCGATGCAGAGTTCGCGGCTTTGATTGTAACCGCGGAGCATTTCCCGCCAGGGGTGGAGGGGGACGGGGACGAGGAGCCAGTCGGTGGGGAGGGAGAGTTCGGTGAGGCGTTTGTCGGTGAGGGACTGGCGGAGGAGGACGGTGAGGAGGCCGCGGAGTTCGTAGTGTTTTTCGTATTTGAAGGCGTGGATGAGGTCGCGGACGAGGCCTTCGGCACGGTAGCCGGAGGTGGCGAAGTCAAAGTCGAAGTGGCGGTCCTGGCAGTTCCAGCAGCGGAAGTCGTGGGTGAGGTCGCCTGGGTAGGGTTCGCCACAGAGGGAGCAGTAGGGGGGGGCGATGAGGGGGAGGCTGGTCTGGCAGGGTCGGCAGAGCCAGGTTTCGAGGCGAGGGGTGGGGGGCTCGGGGCCTTCGAGGGGGGTGTCGCAGCCGAAGCAGAGGCGGGGGATGACGAGGTCGAGGGTTCGGCTGGCAAGCTGGCGATGGCTCTTCCCGACCGTCCAGGGGAGGGTGGGGAAGGGGGCCATGGCGGGGTGGCGAGTTGCCGGGGACTTACTTGGTGATGGGGGTCAGTTTCAGGTTTTTGAACTGGACGATCATGGGTGGGCCCTGGTGGATTTGGAGGGCGATGAGGCCTTCTTTGGGGGCGTTGGCGGCGTCTTCGTCGGTGACGTCGATGGTTTGCATTCCGTTGATGAAGTGTTGGACGTGGTTGCCGTTGGCGACGATTTTGTAGTCGTTCCAGGCTTCGTTTTTGATGGCGGCCTGGATGGCGTCGGAGTCGCCGACGGTGCCGGTGACTTCGACTTTGGTCTTGGGTTTGCCTTTGGCGTCGTTTTCGGCAGCAGGTTTGATGACGGTTTTTTGGCCACGGAGGGCGAGGATGCCGCGGCCTTTTTCTTCGTAGAGGATGCCGCTGTATTTGGTGCCGGCTTCGAAGTCGGCCTGGTAGCCGGTGATGATGGGGCCGAACTCACCGGGGGCGAGTTCTTTGCTGCGGTATTGGACGCCGGAGTTGCCGGCGACGATGCGGTATTGGAAGGTGAGTTCGAAGTCGGAGAATTGGGCGGCTTTGTAGACGAGGAAGGTGTTGTGCTTGATGATGCCTTTTTTTGGGTCGGCAGGGTCGGGCGGGGTTTTGCCGGTGATGGCGCCATCTTCGACGCTCCAGAGGGTGGGGTTGCCTTCCCAGCCGGTGAGGTCTTTGCCGTTGAAGAGGTCTTCGGCGTGGAGGGAGGTGAGGGTCAGTAAGCTGGCGAGGGTGAGGAGGCGGGTTTTCATGAGGTTGGTGGCTGAGGGAAGCGGTTTTGGAGACTGGTGTCAACGCTGGGTAGAGGGAGGGATTGCAAAAGGCTGCGGTTTTTCTTGCGGGGCGGAGGGGCGGCCTGCTAGCCTAAATTATTCATGAAACTCTACTGCGACTTGCTGCAAGCCCCCATTGGCGGCGTTGGGCTTGTTTTGAAGGGCATCGAGCATTTACAAATGCACTCAGCCTTTCAAAACCGCGCCCGCCTAGCCACTGTGGGCCTTCGCTACGTCTCGCTACGACTTTCATGAATAATCCAGGCTTGGCTTTTTATCTCGGAGGTGTGTTACGATGATTGAACTCGAAGTTTATGCGAAGGGCCTGCGGGCGACGAACTATTTGATGGAGCTGAGGGGGCAGATGGACATGCTGCCGAAGGTTCGGTACAAGATCGATGTGCGGCACGATTTGGTGTATTTTGAGATTGATGATCCGGAGGAGGTGTCGCTGAAGCAAATTCATTGTTTGTTCACGGACATTGGGTTGAATCCGAGGTTTGTGGGGCAGATTCCGGATTCATTGCGGCCGGACGGGGAGACGGTGCGGTTGAGTTGAAGGGAGAAAAGGCGTTAACTTTAGGCGTTGAGTTGCGTTGTGGTGTTGGCGGGGTAGCCTCATCGGCTGATTCCGCCCTTTTTATTTTTTAACGACCATGGCTGCTCCCAAATTCACGACGACGACTTGGCTGATCATTCTGATTGCCAGCATTGGGTTTCTTTTTGACACGTATGAGTTGCTGATGACGCCGTTGGTGGCGGCGCCGGCGATCGCGGAGTTGTTGAAGGTGCCGCTGAACAATCCGATGGTGACGGACTGGGTGGGCAAGCTGCTGTGGATTGCGGCGTTGTGCGGGGGGGTGTTTGGTTTGCTGGGGGGCTGGCTGGTGGACCGGTTTGGACGCAAGACGATCATGGCGGCGAGTATTTTCATGTATTCGCTGTCGCCATTTTGCGCGGCGTTTGCGACGTCGCTGCCGATGTTTGTGTTTTTCCGGAGCACGACGTTCATCGGGGTGTGCGTGGAGTTTGTGGCGGCGATCACTTGGCTGGCGGAGGTGTTTTCGGACAAGAAGGAGAAGGAGAAGTGGCTGGGGATCACGCAGGCGTTTGCGTCGCTGGGCGGGTTGCTGGTGACGGGGGTGAGTGTGTGGATCAGCCGGCATGGGGCGGACTTGCCGCACTTGGGGCTGCCGCTGGGATTGGGGGCGACGGATCCGGGGGCGTGGCGGTACTTGCTGATGACGGGGATTTTGCCGGCGATTCCGATCGCGCTGCTGCTGCCGTTTGTGCCGGAGAGTCAGGTGTGGAAGGATCGGCGGGCGGCGGGGACGTTGAAGCGGCCGAGTTTTGGGGCGTTGTTCTCGCCTGAGTTGCGGCGGGTGACGCTGGTGACGGCGGCGCTTTCGGCGTGCGCGTATGGGATTGCGTTCGGGGCGCTGCAGGTGACGGTGGCGCGGGTGACGCCGGGGTTGCCGGAGTTGAAGGCGGAGGCGAAGGCTTTGGCGCCGCTGAGGAAAGAGGCTGAGGGGCTGAATTTGGAGTTGAACAAGCTGGCGCCGACGGATCCTGAGCGGCAGGCGATTGTGGGTAAGATCAAGGCGAACTTTGGGCAGCAGAAGCCGCTGAATGACAAGGTGAAGGAGATGGGGGACAAGGTGCAGTTGCACCAGGAGTTGGGGGGCCTGGTGGGGCGGGTTTTGCTGGCGGTGCTCTTGATTGTGGGGATGAGCCGGGTGGCGCTTTTGAAGGTGTTTCAGATACCGGCTTTGGTGTTTCTGCCGCTGACGTATTTCAAGCTGTTCGACCAGGGTGGGCAGGCTTTTCTTTGGGCTTACGCGGTTTGCGGGTTGCTGACGGTGGCGCAGTTCAGTTACTTCGGGGAGTATCTGCCGAAGGTGTTTCCGATGCATTTGCGGGGCACGGGCGGCAGTTTTGCGACGAATGTGGGGGGGCGGATGATTGGGACGAGCATGGCGTTTTTGACGACGAGTTTTGTGGCACCGATGTTTGCGGGGACGGGGCCGTTGCTGCCTTCGCATGTGGCGATGGCGGCGGGGTGTGTGGGGACGGGGATTGCGGTGATCAGTTTTGTGCTGGGGTTCCTGCTGCCGGAGCCAAAGGCGGAGGAGTAAACAAAGTCATGGCCTTGTTGCGACAAGGCGGTGGGCGCCGAGGGGGGTCTGGGTGACGTGTGTCTGCCAACCCTTTAGGTTCAGGGCGTCCGCGAGTTCGGTGTGGCGGAAGCCGGCTTCGATGCTGAGGCGCATGTCGTGGCGGGTGACGGGGTTGAGGCGGGCTAGGAGGTGCAGGAGTTGGCCGGAGACGATGTGGAGGCGGTGGCGGTGGGGTTCGGAGATGAGGAGGAGGCGGGTGGTGGGGGAGAGGCGGGCGCTGAGGGTGGCGAGTTGGGGGGCTTCGAAGTGGTGGAGGAAGAGGTTGGCGATGACGATTTCGCAGTCGGGAAGGGGGGTGGCGAAGAGGTCCTGCTGGAGCCAGGTGGCGCTGGGGGGCCATTCTGGCGGGGCGGGTTGGAGGTCGAGGGCGAGGATTTGGTGGGGCTGGGCGAGTTTGCGGGTGATGAGGCTGCGGGAAAGGGTGCCGTCGCCGGCGCCGAGTTCGAGGATGCAGTCGGTGGGGCGGAGGTGGGTTCGAAGCTGGCGGCGGATCCAGCGGTGGTTGCCCATGAGGAAGTTGATGAGGCGGAGGTCGCGCCGGGAGCGGATTGCGTCGGGGTGGTGGGCGGGGAGGGAGTCGAGGATTTCGGGCTGGACGCGGCGGTGGGTCATGCGGCGAGGTTTTTGAGGAAGGCGGTTTCGACGGTGAGGCCGGGGCCGAAGGCGAGGGCGCAGGTGCGGGGGTCGGCGTGGGTGACAGGGTGGCGGAGCATTTCCTGGAGGACGAAGAGGATGGTGGGGCTGCTCATGTTGCCGAAGTGGCGGAGGATGTGGCGGCTGGCGGCGAGGGCGTCGGGAGGAAGGTGGAGGGCGGCGGAGACGCGGTCGAGGATGGCGCGGCCGCCGGGGTGGACGGCCCAGTGGGTGAGGGAATCGAGGGGCCAGCCGGCGTGGTCGGCGGCGGTGGCGAGGAGGGGGGCGATTTGGGCGCCGAGGATGTCGGGGACGTAGCTGGAGAGGACGAGGTTGAAGCCGTGGTCGCCGATGTCCCAGGCCATTTCGGATTCGGACCCGGGGACGAGGGTGGTGGCGAAGTGGTGGAGTTCGAAGCCGGGGGTGGTGGGTTTTTCGGCGGTGACGAGGCAGGCGGCGGCGCCGTCGGCGAAGAGGGAGTTGGCGAGGAGGGTGTCGGGTCGGGGGTCGAGCTGCATGTGGAGGGTGCAGAGTTCGAGGCAGACGACGAGGACGGTGGCGGAGGGATCGGCCTGGCAGAATTGGGCGGCCATGCGGAGGGCGGGGAAGGCGGCGTAGCAGCCCATGAAGCCGAGGGTGTAGCGCTGGACGGAGGGGGAGAGGCCGAGTTGGCGGATGATTTGGTAGTCGGGGCCGGGGTTGGTGAAGCCGGTGCAGGAGGCGAAGATGAGGTGGGTGATGCGGCTGCGGGGGGTGCCGTGGGTTTCGGCGGAGGAGAGGAGGTCGCGGACGAGGTCGACGGCGAGGGTGGGGGCTTCGCGGGCGTAGACGGTGTTGCGGGCGGCGGTGCCGGGGGGCTGCAGTTGGCCGTCGGCGTTGGTTTGGAAGAGTTGGGGGTCTTGATTGAAGTCGGGGAGGACGCTGTGGCGGCGGTCGATGCCGCTGCGGGCGTAGAGGGCGTGGATGAGGCGTTGCTGGCGGCGGTCGGGGGTCCAGGTTTTCAGGCGGTCACGGGTTTCCTCCTGGGAACAGGCGTGAGCCGGGACACGCGTGGTCAGGTGGTGGAGGAAAGCTGGCATGGGCGGCGGAGCGCTGTGGGGATTGGATACGGGTGGGTGGTGGGGATGGCAACGGTGGATGCGAGGCGCTGGGCGATTGGTATGGGGTTTGACATGGGGGTGGATTCATCCCTGGCATGAGGAAAATCCTCTTTGCGATTGGACAGCGTGCGGGTATGTCTCTGGCCCGCTGGCGGGCATTTGGCTGCGACTGTGGGCGAACCCCCAAACCCTGACAGAATTGAGATGAGCAAAAAAAGTGATTTTGGATTGATTGGCCTCGCCGTGATGGGGCAGAACCTGGTGTTGAACGTCGAGAGCCGCGGCTTTCAGGTGAGCGTTTACAATCGGACGACGAGCGTGACGGATGAGTTTTTGGCGAAGCATCCGGATAAGCAGTTTGTGGGAGCGCATACGTTGGAGGCGTTTGTGGAGAGTTTGGCGACGCCGAGGAAGATTCACATCATGGTGAAGTCGACGGCAGTGAAGGACAGCGATCGCGATGCGGTGGATGCGGTGATCGAGCAATTGATCCCGCTTTTGGACAAGGACGATATTGTGATCGACGGTGGGAACAGCTTTTATCAGACGACGGAGCGTCGGGATGCGTACCTGGCTTCGAAGGGGTTGCGTTTCATTGGAGCGGGTGTTTCGGGCGGGGAAGAAGGGGCGCGTAAGGGGCCATCGATCATGCCTGGCGGGCCTGCGAGCACCTGGGAGGTGATGAAGCCGATTTTTGAGAGCATCGCGGCGAAGGTGGACGGGGAGCCGTGCGTGATTCACATTGGACCGGGCGGGGCGGGTCATTACGTGAAGATGATTCACAACGGGATTGAGTATGGCGACATGCAGCTCATTTGCGAAGCCTACAACATCTTCAAGCATGCGGGTTTCACGACGGATGAGATGGCGGCCATTTTCAATGAATGGAATGAGGGCGAGCTGCTCAGCTACCTGATCCAGATTTCTGGCAAGGCGCTGGAACAGAAGGATCCGGAGACCGGGAAGCCGATCGTGGAGCTGATCGTTGATAAGGCGGGTCAGAAGGGCACGGGTCAGTGGACGCTGATGAATGCGGCGGAGAACGCGATTGTGATCAGCACGATCAATGCGGCGGTGGAAGCCCGGATCTTGAGTTCCAAAAAGAAGGCGCGCGTCGAGGCGAGCAAGCTGCTGACGGGCCCAACGGTGAACATCACGATGGAGAAGGCTGAGCTGGTGAAGAAGGTGCATGACGCGCTTTATGCGTCGAAGATCATCAGTTACGCGCAGGGGCTGGATTTGATCAAGTCGATGGGCGAGGCGAAGAAGTGGGGGCTGGATTTGGGGCGGATTGCGAGCATTTGGCGCGGGGGTTGCATCATTCGCGCGCGGTTCCTCAACAGCATTACGGATGCTTATCGGAAGGATCCGGGGTTGAGCAATTTGATGCTGGCTCCGTTCTTCATTGATGTGCTGAGCCGGACGCAGCAGAACTGGCGTGAGGTGGTGGCGCTTGCGACGTTGAACGGGATTCCGGTGCCGGCGTTCAGTGCTTCGCTGGGTTACTACGACAGCTATCGTGCGGAGCGGTTGCCGGCGAACTTGCTGCAGGCGCAGCGGGATTTCTTTGGGGCGCACACGTATGAGCGGGTGGACAAGCCGGAGGGGCAGTTTTTCCACACGGACTGGCCTGAGGTGATCGGGTGAGGTTGACTTGCCATGGCCTTTCAGATTGAATTCAAACCCAAGGCTGTGAAGGACATGGACAAGTTGACGTCCGATATTGCCGTCCGAGTCATCAAGAAGCTTGAACCCGGACGCCGACATTGGAGGCACCCGATAGGCTTGAGCATTGGTCGCTCAAGGCTTTCCACTCCTTGGGCGGCATCCTAAAAGATGCAGCCGCTGCGGTCTGGAAAGCCTTGGGCAACCAAGCCTCTGCGCCTCTCAAGCACCTCGAATGTCGGAATCCGGGTTGAGTCGTTGCGGGCTGGGCTGAAGGGTGGAGACGTGAAACGTCTCACCAACTTCAGTCCGGAGTACCGTCTCCGAGTCGGTGACTACCGAGCGCTGTTTGAGGTGGAAGGATCAGCCATCATCGTGTATAGAGTCATTCACCGCCGGGAAGCATACCGTTGACGCCATGATCAAGCTCAAACCTGAAATCATTCACCACAATGGCAAACCTCAGTTCGCCGTGATTCCTTATGCGGATTTTCTTAGCCTGCAGGAAGAGCTTGAGGATGCCGCGTGCTTGCGGCTTCTCCGCAAGGCCAAGGCCAAGGAGTCTGATGCTCCCACGGTTTCTATGAGCGCGCTGAAGTCAAAGTTGGGGATTACGCCCCGCCAGCGGAGCCGGCCTTCCACCTCTGCGACTTGAGTTCGCGGGTGTCTCTCGCGGGCAAACGTGTGATCGAAGCCAAAGGAGAGTGCTTTCATACCTACTTGGCTGAAGGCCTTGGTTGAGGGTTAATGCCAACGTTGAATCAGATCATTCGGAATTCGAATTGATTGATTTTTCCGGATCAAAAAGGGGCCGCGATGAACCAAGCTCAGGTCTTGACTTTACGGGGTTTGAGCCGCAGGCTCACTGCGAATGGAGGTGCGAAGATTTCGCTCGTGGCGATGTTGAATCGTACGAATTAGTACTGATAGGCAGAGAATTGAGCGCACCATGAAGCGAATCACCAAACGTCTCATCTTGCTGGTAGTTCTCTTTGCGCTAATGGCGGCCGCATGTCTCTTTCTTGCGCAGCCGCTTTTGCCGTCCAGGGCTTACGTTGTGACTGCCACGCTCGACGGGAAGCCGATATCCGCAGAGTTGCTTCGTCCGCCAGCGATCCTTGGGACATTTTACATCCGTTTACCTGAGACACAGCCGCAACAATATCGTTGGTTTGGGATTGCCTTCCCGCGTGAGTCGGTCTTCAGCCCAATCGCTCTCTACACAGGCTGGCGTGGTCTTCCCTATATTCATACCGATCAAGCCAAGGGAGTCCGCCTCACCAGTGGGAAGATTAACGATAAGTGGCACGTTGCGTTCACTGACGATGGAGTCCGGTTCTTCAATGGCTCGCTTGACGTTACCCTGACCAAGCCCAAATGAAGATGTCTATCAAGCCGCATCATCCAACCCCTACCAGCCGCCTACTCTCGATGTTTTCCCGTAACTCGAACTTTAACCCCGTGATCAGCGTCCGCCTCCGCTGGTAGGGGTGCATGCGCTTTAGGTTACGCCGAGGTCAGTTCGCTTTTTTGGGACGCATTGGGGGTTTGGATTTGGACTTCGCAGGTTTTTTTCGGGTTTCGGCGGGGAAGAGGTAGGTGGGGTTTTCGACTTTTCCGGCGGGGCGGCGGGAGGTGGGTTGGGAGCCGCCGATTTCCTGGGTCATGGTTTCGGCGAGGGCGGTGAGTTTGGCGACGACTTCGGGGTGGGCGTTGGCGAGGTTGGTTTGTTCGCCGACTTCCTGGTCGAGATTGTAGAGTCGGGGGGTGTTGCTGGTGGCGTCGGGTTGGGCGGGGCGGCCCATGGTTTCGTTTTGGGATGCGATGGCGAGTTTCCAAGGTCCCTGGCGCACGGCTTGGAGGTTGTAGCCGGCAAAGTAATAGTGCACGCCGCGCGGGGAATCTTTGGTTTGGCCGAGGAGGAGGGGGGAGATGTCGCGGCCGTCGATGGTGGGCTGCGGGGGCAGGGTGCCGCCGGCGAGTGCGACCGCAGTGGGTAGGAGGTCGATGGTTCCGGTGATGGCATCGGTCGCGGTGTTGGGGGCGATTTTGCCGGGCCACCAGGCGATGGTGGGGACGCGCACGCCGCCTTCCCAGGTGCTGCCTTTGCCGCCGCGCAGGGGGCCGGCGCTACCGCTGTCGGCTTCTTTGACGAGCCAGGGGCCGTTGTCGCTGGTGAAGAGGACGAGGGTATTGGGGGCGAGCTGGCGGAGGGTGTCGAGCACGCGTCCGGTGGAGGCGTCGACTTCTTCGATCCAGTCGCCGACACGGCCGTTCGAGGATTTGCCGCGAAATTTTTCGCCGGGTGCGATGGGGGTGTGGATGGCGGTGTGCGGGAGGTAGAGGAGGAAGGGTTTGTTTTGATGCTGGGTGATGAAGCGGATGGCTTCTTCGGTGTAGCGCTCGACGATGGGGCTTTGTTGTTCGTCGGTGAGGAGTTCGGCGACCTGGTCGTCCCGCAGCAGAGGGACGACGGGTTTGCCGGACTCGGTCGATTTGAGCTGCATGTCGTTGGAGTAGGGGATGCCGAAGTAGTGATCGAAGCCTTGTTTGGTGGGCAGGAACTGGGGTTGGTCGCCGACGTGCCATTTGCCGATGCACTGGGTGGCGTAGCCGAGGTCTTTGAGGCGATCCGCGATGGTGTGTTCGGCGGGATGCAAGCCGTTGGCGTTGCCGGGGCCGTAGACTCCGGGGACGCTGACGCGGGCGCCGTAGCATCCGGTGAGCAATTGGGCGCGGGAGACGGAGCAGACGGGGGCGGCGTAGAAGGAGGTGAGTTTCATGCCCTCGGCGGCCATGCGGTCGAGGTGGGGTGTTTTTTGCTTGGTGGCGCCGTAGGGGCCGATGTCGCCGTAGCCCATGTCATCCATGAAGATGATGACGATGTTGGGCTGAGGTTGGGCGAGCGCGGCCAGCGGGGCGAGCAGGAGAGCGATGAGGAGGGTGAGGGCGGGGTTCATGGGGAGAGATTGGCGATGAGAGGACGGGTGGGGGGAGAGCGTCAAACGATGGGTTTGGCGGAAAATGTCAGTGAATCCTGAACTTCGGAATTCAGATGACATGGTGGGGAAAGCTCGTTTTGTGGGGGAAATTATGACTATGCCTGCTGGACCCCGACCTTGGATGATTGCTGAGACGAACTGGAAGCAGGTGAGAGCGATGGCGTATGAGGTGGCGGTGCTGCCCTGGGGGGCGACGGAGGCGCATAACTGGCATTTGCCGTATGCGACGGACAACATTCAGGTCTCGGCGATCGCTGAGGAGGCGGGGCGTTTGGCGTGGGAGGCGGGGGCGAAGGTGGCGGTGCTGCCGACGATTCCGTTCGGGGTGCAGACGGGGCAGTTGGACATTCCGTTTTGCATCAACATGAATCCGAGCACGCAGATGGCGGTGCTGGAGGATGTCATCGACAGTTTGGTGGGAGTTGGCGTGCCGAAGTTGGTGGTGCTGAACGGGCACGGGGGGAATGATTTCAAGCAGATGCTGCGGGAGCTGCAGGGGCGGCATCCGGAGATTTTTTTGAGCGCGGTGTCATGGTTTCAGGTGGAGCGAGGGGAGGCGATTTTTGATGTGGTGGGGGATCATGCGGATGAGCGGGAGACGAGCCTGATTTTGCATCTGACGCCGGAGTGGGTGCTGCCGAAGGAGGAGTGGGGTTCGGGGGCTGACCATGCGTGGGCGATTCCGGCGATGCGGGAGAAATGGGCGTGGGCTCAGCGGGCGTGGACGCAGGCGACGGAGGACACGGGTTCGGGGGATCCGCGGCAGGCGACGGCGGAGAAGGGGGCGCGGTATTTTGAGGTGCTGGCGGGGAAGATCGGCGGGTATTTCAGGGATTTGGCGGCGGCGGATCTGAAGGCGTTGTATCTGAAGTAGGGTCGGTTTTGCGTCCGGCGCGCTGGTAGAGGAAGGAAGCGCCGAGGGCGATGATGGCGACGGCCATGAAGGCGCCGATGCGGTAGATGCTGCCGACTTGATCGAGGTCGTGGAGGAAGAGTTTGGCGAGGGTGACGAGGAGGAGTCCGACGGCGGCGTAGCGGGCGCCGGCGGTGTTTTTCCAGAAGCCGATGATGAGCAGGAGGAGGGCGAAGAGGCCCCAGGCGATGCTGTAGGACATGTCGCGTGCGAAGTCGCCGCCGAAGTTCAGGGTGAGGTAGCGGGTGCCATCAGGAGTGAAGGCGTTGGCGATCTGGAGGTTGACGAGGGCGAAGTAGAGGATGCCGGCGAAGGTGAAGAGGATGGCGCGGATGGGCAGGCCGTCCCAGCGGTGATGGGGGGGTTTGAGTTGGAGGGCGGCGATGAGCATGGCGGTGGCGCAGAGGCCGAAGCTGATGAGCAGCCAGAGGGCCATGGGGAGGTGGAGGGGGAGGGTTTCGTAGTTGAGGTTCAGGTCGAGGAAGACGCGGGCGAAGGCGACAGTGGCGAGGCCGAATCCGGCGAGGCGGAGGCCGTCGTGGGGGAGGCGGGTGAAGAGCCAGCAGAGGGCGGCGGCTTCCAGGGCCCAGGCGAGAGTGAGCCACTCGCGGTCGAACTGGAAGGGGAAGATCAAGGTGACGAACCAGACGGCGAAGCCGCCGGCGCAGGCGCGGAGGGCGAGGGCGGCGTGGTCGTGGATGAGGCGGCGGGTGAGGGCGATCCAACTGAGGGCGAAGGCGAAGGGAAGCAGGCCCTGGGTCCAGACGGGCCAGTGGGCGTCGATGGTGGGGTGCAGGAGGGCGAGGCTGGCGGTGGTGAGGAGGCCGACGGCAGCGGTGGGTGCGGGATTTTCGCCGTAGCTTTTGCGCATGATCCACAGGAGGGCGAGAGCGAGGGTGGGGACGGCGATTTTCCAAATGACAACGAGGGTGTCGGGCTGGATGAAGCCGCGGTTTTGATGCCAGGCGAAGGCGACGACGATCCAGCCGAGCCAGGCGGAGAGGGTCATCCAGGGGATTTTGCGGCTGAGGGCGACGGCGGCGAGGCTGAGGGCGAGGGCGGTGGACCAGGGGAGGGTGGGGTGGGGCAGAGGGATGAGTTGGGGGACCATCGCGAGGACGATGAAGGGGAGGGTGAGGGAGCCGCATTGGATGAGTTGCAGGCCCGGGGTGGCATCTGAGTCGAAGGTTTGGCGGTGTTGCAGGAGGCTGGCGCCGCCGGCGAAGACGAGGAGGGCGAGGGAGAGGACGATCACGAATTCGGTCAGACTACCGGGGACATGGGGAAGCAGGTAGAGCCAGCGGAGGAGGGCGGCGAGGGTGAGGGTGATGGCGGCGAGACCGATCCAGGGGAGGCGTGACCAGGCGGCGACGAGGAGGGCGGCGGCGCCGGCTATGAGGAAGGGGGGCCAGAGCATCCAGGTGATGCTGTCGAGGACGACGAGGGGGACGCCCATGAGGATCATCATGAGGAGGGTGATCGCGCCGGGGATGAAGCCCTGCATGGGAACGCCGTTTTGGAGGAGTTTGATGAGGAGCGCGATGTGGAGGAGGCCGAAGAGGAGATTGATGCCGAGGGCGTGAGGGAGGAGATCGGGAGTGAGCCAATGGGTCATCCAGAGGGCGATGTGAAGCATGACGGCGAGGCTGCCTGCGAGGGTGGCGATGAAGAATTGGCGGGCGAACCATCCGGTGGTCAGCCAACCGACAGAGGCCATGAGCACGAGGGTGTAGAGCAGGAAAGGGCGTTGGCAGATGGTGCGTTGAGAAAGGAAGTCGAAGGCGAGGATGAGGGCGCTGGCGGAGACGAGGAGGGCGGACCACCAGGGGAATTCGATGGTGGCGTCGCGGCGTTTGGAGAGGTAGGCGAGGAGGGCGAAGAAGAGGGCGAAGCCGCCGAAGACAGCGACCATGCCCCAGGAGTTGATGCCGGAGGCGTAACCGCTGGAGGCGAAGAATTTGAGGCGCCAGCCCCAGGTGACGAGGACGGTTCCGGCGGCACCGAGAGGCAGGAGGCGCCACCAAGTTTCCCGCCAGGCGAGGGCGGCGAGGCCAAGATTGAGCAGGGCGATGTAGCTGAAGAGAATGAGGGGTTGATCCTGACCGCTGGAGACGAGGGCGGGGGTGAGGAAGCCGCCGGCGAGGCCGAGGACAGCGACGACTTCAGCTTTGGCCCGGATGGCGGTGATGAAGGCGACGGCGGTGATGAGGGCCATCAGGACGAAGGTGACGGCGGTGGTGAAGGCGGGGAATTGATACCAGGCGTGGGCGGCGTAGGTGACGCCGTAGAAGGCGAGGATGCCGGTGGCGCTGAGGGTTTGGGTGAGGACGCGGTAGGCCTGTCTTTGGCGGAACCAGTATCCGGCGGCCATCAGAATGGCGGCGGTGGTGTAGCCGGAGGCGATGCGGACAGTGGGCGGGATGAGGTCGCGCTCGAAGGCGTATTTGACGAAGAAGACGATGCCGAAGAAGAGGGCGAGGCCGCCGATCCAGGCGAAGAGTTTGACGCCGACGAATTGTTCGAGTGAGAAGGGGTTGGGGGTGAGGGCGGGTGGTGGCGGAGGTGGAGGGGGTGCGGGCGTGGGCGTGGGCGTGAATTCGGGTATGGAAGGAGGAGGCAGGGGTGGGGGTTGTGCTTCGATGAGAAGGGGTTGGGGTTCGACCGGGGTGGGTGGCGGGGTGGCGGGAATGGGTTGGGGTTCGACTGGGACGGGTGGCGGGGTGGCGGGAAGGGGTTGGAATAGCGGAGGTGTGGGAGCGGGGGAGGCGAGTTTTTTTTCCAGCTCATCGACGCGCTGGCGGAGGTTGTGGATTTTGACCAGGGCGATGAACGGGCTGATGAGGTATCCCAGTCCTAATGCGATGACGATGAGGGCGGCGAGATCCATGGCGAAGCGGGGGGTGAGGGGTTAACGAGCGGAAGGTAAGGCACTTCCGGCGCTCTGCGCATTGATTCTCAGGTGGGAACCATCAATCCGCTCAATGGTCGGGGCGATTGCGCATGAAGTCGGCGACTTGGGCGAAGAAGGCGGCGAGGGTTTCGGCCTGGGGAGGTGGGATGGCGGTGTCGTGCATGGCGGCGCCCATGAGGTCGAGCCAGCGGTCGCGCTCGGCGATGCCGATGGAGAAGGGCATGTGGCGCATGCGCAGGCGGGGGTGGCCGCGTTCTTCGATGTAGGTCTGAGGGCCGCCGAAGCGGAAGATAAGGAAGTCAGCGAGGCGTTTTTCGGCGCCTGCCCAGTCGTCTTGAGGGTAGAGGGGGCCGATGATTTCGTCCTCCCGGACACGTTGGTAAAAGGAGGTGACGAGGGCACGCAGGGTGGGCTCGCCAAGTTCGGCATAAAGGGTGGCGGTGGGGTCGGTCATGGGAGAATCGGTGAGGTATCGGCAAGAAAGGGGGTGGGAAGGGTGTTTGCCGATTTGTCGATTGTTTGGAATGAGTGAGACGTATCTTTCTCTAACCTTCAACGTAGATTCACGCGACCATGAAAAAGCCACTAACCGTATTGTTTGCCGCCATGACCACTGCCTTCGGCCTGACCTCCTCTGAAATCTCTGCGGCTGATGAACCTGCTGCCAAGCTGGAATCTGCGATTGTAGGCGGGGGATGTTTTTGGTGTGTTGAGGCGCAGTATAAGATGCTGAAGGGGGTGAAGAAGGTGGTGAGCGGCTACTCGGGCGGGCATGTGAAGGACCCGACGTACAAGCAGATTTGCAATGGCGATACGGGGCATGCGGAGGTGATTCGCATCGATTATGATCCGGCTTTGATCACGTTTCGGGATGTGATTGATTTGTTCTGGGATGCGCATGATCCGACGACGTTGAACCGTCAGGGCAATGACGTGGGGACGCAGTATCGGTCGATCATTTTGTACACGAGTGAGGAACAGAAGAAGATCTCTGAGGAGTCGAAGGTGAATGCGGCGAAGATCATTGGAAAGCCGATCGTGACGGAGATTGTGCCGTTGGAGGTTTTTTATCCGGCGGAGGATTACCATCAGGACTATTTCAAGAACAATCCGTATCAGGGGTATTGTCAGGCGGTGGTGCGTCCGAAGGTGAGCAAGTTCAAGCAGAAGCTGCAGGAGAAGGGTAAGCTGGATGAGGCGAAGGCGCCTTGACCTACACTCCATCTGTCAAAGCAGAGTCTGCCTTGCCAGTGCGGGCATTCGCGGCGTGTCGCTACGATCCTCATGAATCGGTCAGGCCAAACGCGGGACTTCTTCCAATACACTATTTAGCGGGAGCGTCATTTGTTGCTTGAGTCGGCAGGGAGTCTGCTGATGGCTAAGGGCAGATGGCGTATGTTTTGTCCTTTCGTTTCGAGAGAGTCGCACGGCTCTTGCTGGTGCTGTTGTTGGCGGAAGGGTTGCCCTTGCGGGCGGTGACGGAGACGGGGCTGGGGTTGAATGCGGTTCCCGGGGCGGGAGGTGGGTTGCCAGGAGAGTTGCCGCCGGCGCTGCCTGAGACGCGGATGGATGGGGTGGGGTTGACGCGTGTGGGGGATGAGGCGTTTGAGTTCGACAGTCCGGCGGCGGCGGTGCCGATTCCGGGGAAGCCGGGGTGGATGGTGGTGGCGATGCAGCGGGGGGAGTTGTGGTGTGTGCATCCGGCCTCAGGGAAGAAGCAGATGTTTTTGGATTTCCGGCGGCGGATGCAGGGGATTATTTTGTTTGAAGAGGGGGTGCATGGGATCGTGTTCCACCCTCAGTTTGCGAGCAATGGGCAGTTTTATCTGAGTTACTCGCAGAATGATCCGAGGCGGAGTTTGCTGGTGGAGATGAGTGTGAAGCCGGGGCACGTGAAGAGCGGGGTGGTGGAGGCGGATCCGGCAAGCGAGCGGGTGCTTATTGAGCTGCCGCAGCCGCTGGCGGAGCACTGGGGCGGGGGGCTGACTTTTGGTCCGGATGGATGTCTTTATTATGGGATTGGTGACGGGGGGTTGCGGGATGATCCGTATCGGCTGGCGCAGAATCCGTGGTCGCTGAATGGCAAGGTGTTGCGGTTGGATGTGGACACGCGGACGGGGTCGCTGCCGTATGGCATTCCGAAGGACAATCCGTTTGCGGACGATCAGATGGCGAGGTCGGAGATCTGGGCGATGGGATTGCGGAATCCTTGGGGGCTGCATTTTGATCCGATGACGAGGGATTTGTGGTGCGCGGATGTGGGGCAGGATTTTTGGGAGGAGATCAATCTTTTGCAGGCCGGGGGCAACTATGGGTGGAGTGACCGGGATGGGCCGTGGCCGCTTCCGGCGCATGTGGGGGCGAAGGCGCACCGGGATGGGGCGGCGTCGAGTTTCATTGAGCCGGTGCATGCGTATTCGCGGTTGAGGGGCGAGGGGCTGTGCATCATTGGGGGGTTTGTTTATCGGGGGAAGAAGATGCCGGCGCTGCTGGGGCAGTATGTGTTTGCGGATTGGGCGATGGGGCGGGTGTGGTCGCTGGAGATGGCGCGTGAGGGGGAGCGGTACACGGCGCTGCACCGGCATTTGCTGCATGAGCGGGTGGAGGGGGAGAGTTTTAATCCGACGGTGATCGTGCCGGATCCGGATGGGGAGCCGTTGGCGCTTTCGCAGGATGGGAGTGTGTTTCGAGTGGAGCTGAAGTGAGGCACGACGCAGTTACTCCGTGACGGTTACGGAATGCGCTGAGAGAGGTTCCTCGTTGACGAAGTCAACCCTGTCGTATCCGTCAGCGGCACTCATTGGGCGAGGCGAACGAAATTGCGGATGACGGTGCGGACGTTTTCGCCGCTGCATTGGCGATCTGCGGTGGCGTGCTCCTGCCAATAGGCGGTTGAAGCGAGGACTTTGCTGGTGGTGAGGATGCGCAGGGCGTCGGGGAGAGTGGTGGCGGGCTCGAAGTGGCGGGCCATTTGCAGGAGGAGGTGTTCGACTTTGAGGCCGTCGCAGTTCCGCCCTTTTTGCGCGTTGGCGAGCCAGTCGTCGCCTGAGGCGGTGATTTTCATGGCCACGAGCTTTTGCACTTCGGCGATGAGTTGGTCGTGGGGTGCAGCTTGGTCGGCGGGTTGGGTGGTGATGGTGGCTTGCTTGAGGATTTGCTTTTCCTTGAGCAGCAGGTCCCGCAGGGGTTCGTAGGGGACGTTTTGCATGCTGCAGTTGGCATCGATGGCGAGGGTGGCGGCGGCTCCTGCGGCGTGGCCGACCATCATGAAGACGGGCTCCATTCGAACGCTGCCATAAGCGGCGTGGGAGGCGGAGAGGCAGCTTACGACGAGGAGGTTTTCGCATTCGCCGGGTTTGGGGCGGAGGGAGCGGTAGCTGATGGGGAAGGCTTTGAAGCCGCCAACGTAGAAGCCGCGTTCGCGGTGCAGGACGCCGGTGTCGTCGACGTAAAGGGTGACGCCGTGGGAGTCGAGCGGGTAGGAGGCGAGGGCGATGCCGTCCTGGGCGTGGCGAGCGCTTTTGGCGTCATGCTCGGTGATGACGTAGTCACTGATCATGCGGCGGGCTTCGCGGACGTAGATTTGGTGGGGCCAGTGGCCAGTGTCGGCGAACTCATCTTTGGCGAGGCCCCAGCGTTGCATTTCGGTGCGGACTTCGATGGGCAGGCGGTCGTCATGACCGAGGAACCAGAGCAGGCCGAGGGAGTAGTCTTTGTGGTATTGGAAAAGTTGCTCGCGCTTGGCGTAGTCGCCTTCGGGCCACTCGTAGCTGAGGCCGTAGACGTCGCTGCCGAACTCACTGCCGTTGTTGGAGTCGGTCTTGCGGTTGGGCACCAGGTGGAAGCTGATGCCGAGGTCGCCGCCTTTGCCGCGCAGGCCGACGGCGGAGTGCTTGGCGGGTCCGGGTTTGACGTGGGTCATGGTGGCGATGTGGCGGGCGAGCAGTTCGTAGTCGAGGGGGTTGTAACTGGCGGGTTTTTCGATGGGGACGCGGTTTTCGGGAACGTCGGTGAGGCAGACGCGGAAGTTGTAGCCCTGGACGCGGTGGTCGCCGCTGCCTTTCGGGCCGGGGGGCTGGGCAGCGACGCGCGGAAGCAGGCCGCTGGAGGGATCACCGGCGATGACGTAGGGGCTGATCTTTGGGAACGGGGTGGGGGTGAAGGGGAAGGTGCCGTTCAGGGTTTCGTCATACTGGGAGTTGGGCTCGCGGCCGACGATGTAACTGACGCCGGCCTTGGCCATGAGGTCGCCCTCGTAGCTGGCGTCGATGAAGACTTTGGCTTCGAAGGTGCGGCCGCTTTCCATGACGATTTGGGTGATTCGCTGACCGTCTTTGACGACGCCTTGCTTGAGGTCCAGGCGCTCGCCGAAGACGACCTGGATGCCGGCTTCTTTGACGAGGTCGTCGAAGACGGCTTTAGCGGCGCGGGGTTCGAAGAGGAACTGGGTTTGATTGCCTCCATGCGCGGGCCGTCGATGCCCCAGATTTTGGGCAGCCAGGCGAGGTAGTCGGCGCGATTTTGGAAGCGCCAGTTTTCCGGTTTGAGATAGAAGGCGTAGATGCGCTGGTAGAATTCCAGGGAGAGGCCGCCGATGGTGGCGGTGGAGCCGTTGTCGGTCATGCCGAGGCCACCGCTGCTCATGCCGCCGAGGCGCTGGGTGGACTCGATGAGCACGACTTTTTTGCCGTGGCGGGCGGCTTCGACGGCTGCGGTGACGCCACCGCTGGTACCGCCGTAGATGCAGATGTCCGAGGTGGTGACTTCGGCGGCGGGGAGCGTAGGGGCGAGGAGGAGGGTGAAGAGGAGGCGGAGTTTCATGGACGGAAGGAGTAAACGGGGCGTTTGGGATAGGATTGACGGGATTTTCAGAATTAACAGGAGGGGGGGCGTTGCGGAGGGGGTTTCTGAGGGGTTGGAAGGTGCTGCCCGGGTTGGTGGGGGATTGACGGGGGGTGGGGGGGCGTGCAGGTTGGGGGGCTATGATGAATCGTCGTTCTGTTCTTGGTGCTGCTGTCGCGGGGTTGGCTGGGTCTGCTTTTAATCGGGCGGGGGCTCAGGCGGCATCGGGGGGGAAGCTGGCTTTGGGGTTGGATCACTTTGCGGTGCGGGCGACGGGCTGGAAGGCGGGACAGTTCATTGAGTATGGGGCGGGGCTGAAGCTGGATACGGTGTTTTTGTCGGAGCTGGGGGTGTTTGAGAGTTTTGAGGCGGGGTATCTGAAGGGGCTGAAGGAGCAGGCGGATCGCGGGGGGGTGAAGTTGTATGTGGGGACGGGGAGCGTGTGCGCGAGTTCGAATACCTGGAAGGACACGTTCGGCACGCCGGTAGAGCATTTGAAGAAGACGATCGAGGTGGCGAAGGCGTTGGGGTCACCGGTGGCGCGGTGTTTCCTCGGGAATCAGAAGGATCGGTCGAGTGATGGGGGGATCGAGAAGCACATCGAGGCGGTGATTGCGACGTGTCAGGCGTGCCAGAGTTTTGCGGAGGGGGAGGGGATCAAAATCGCGATCGAGAACCATGCGGGGGATATGCAGTCGCGGGAGCTGGTGGGGTTGATCGAGGCGGCGGGGAAGGGATATGTGGGGGCGAACATCGATCCGGGGAATGCGGTGTGGGCGATGGAGGAGCCGATGCGGCATCTGGAGGCGGTGGGGCCCTACACGATTTGCAGCAGTGTGCGGGATAGCATGGTGTGGGAGACGGAGGAGGGGGTGATGGTGCAGTGGACGGCGGTGGGTGAGGGGTTGGTGGACTTTGCGGCGTATGCGAAGCGGTTTGCGGAGCTGGCGCCGGGGGTGCCGCTGCAGGTGGAGACGATCTCGGGGTTTGCGAAGCCGATGAACTGGCGGGAGGAAGCGTTTTGGAAGATCTTTCCGAAGATGCCGGCGGCGGATTTGGCGGCGTTCCTGAATTTTGCGAAGAAGGGTAAGGCGATTCCGGGGTTCAAGGCGCCGGAGGGGGCGGGGAAGAAGGAGGCGGAGATCGCGTATCAGAAGGGGGAGCTGGAGCGGAGCATGGCGTGGCTGAAGGCGAATGTGTGATGACTACTGGCCTTTGGTCTGGGTTTTGATGCGGAGGAGGAACATGTCGGCGGTGATGTAGAGGGTGTCGCGGGCGGGGCCGCCCCAGGCGCAGTTGGCGGTGGGGACGCCGGTGAGGAGGGTGCCGAGGTGCTTGCCGGTGGGGGTGATGATGAGGACGCCGCCGGGGCCGGTGGTCCAGAGGTTGCCTTGGGTGTCGATTTTGAGGCCATCGCAGTTGCCGGGGCGGGTGGAGGACATGAGGGGTTTGGCGTCGAAGAGGACGCGGCCGTTTTGCACGCTGCCGTCGCGCTGGAGGTCGTAGGCCATGATGCGGGGGGCGTCTTTGTCCGACACGGCGAGGTAGAGGGTTTTTTCGTCGGGGCTAAGGGCAATGCCGTTGGGCCAGCGGATGTCGTCGATGATGAGGCTGAGGGAGCCGTTGGGGTCGCGGCGATAGACGCCGTGGTAGGGGGCGTCGGGAGTGAGGCCTTTTTTCATGCCGTAGGGGGGATCCGTGAAAAAGAGGGCGCCACTTTTGGCGAGGACGAGGTCGTTGGGGCTGTTGAAGCGTTTGCCTTCGAATCGGTCGGCGAGGACGGTGAAGGTGCCGTCGGATTCCATGCGGGCGACGCGGCGTTCGCCGTGCTGGCAGAGGATGAGGCGGCCTTCGGGGTCGATGGTGAGGCCATTGGAGCCCTGGCCTTCGCCGACGAGGTTGCCGCTGGGTTTGAGGAAGACGCGGGCGGTGGTGTCGCCGTCTTTCCAGGCGAAGGCGGTGTTTTCAGGGACGTCGGAGAAGACGAGCTGGTCGCTGGTCCAGACGGGGCCTTCGGACCAGTTGAAGCCGGTGGCGAGGAGTTCGATGGGGGTGCCGGGGGCGATGAGGGAGTCGAGGGCGGGGTCGAGGCGCTCGATGCTGCCGTTGAAGGCGGGTGTTTGGGCGAGGAGAGGGAGGGCGGTGAGGAGGGGGAGGAGGTGTTTGATCATGGGAGGAGGGTATCGAGGAGTGAGGCGAGGGTGTCGGTGCCGGGCAGGGTGTGGGTAGCGGGGACCGTGGCGGGGTGGTCGTCGGCGAGGATGCGGATGGTGGTGGGGAGGCCGGCGTGGATGGCCATTTGGATGTCGCGATCGTAGTCGCCGACGAGCAGGCTGCGGGTGAGGTCGAGGTGGTGTTCGACAGCGGCTCGGTGGATCATTTCCGGGCTGGGTTTTCGGCAGGTGCAGTCGGGGTCAGTGGAGAGGC
The DNA here is from genome assembly GCA_027487315.1 of Verrucomicrobiaceae bacterium. Lineage (GTDB taxonomy): Bacteria > Verrucomicrobiota > Verrucomicrobiia > Verrucomicrobiales > Verrucomicrobiaceae > JAGRPD01. The sequence continues at coordinate 22,454 of JAIYDW010000249.1, forward strand.
AGGTGCAGGCGTAGATGGCGTCGAAGGCGGCGTGCTCGTTGGCGAGGGCGCGCTGCATTTGGTCGTGGATCTGATCCAAATCGGCCTGAGTCATGAGGCCTTTGCCGACGCCTTGCTGGCTGGTGACGAGGATGGTGGCGTATCCCCGGGTTTTACAAAGACGGAGGGCGGCGATGAGGCCGGGGGAGAAATGGAAATCGTTCCAGGAGAGGACGTAGCCTGCGCCTGGGGAGAGGTTGACGACGCCGTCGCGGTCGAAGAAAACGGCAGGGCGGAGGGTCATGGGGTGGCCTCCTTTGGCCAGATGGGATGACCGCTGACGAGGACGTTGTCGCCCATGGGGAGGATTTTGACATCGCTCATTTCGATGGAGCATTCGAAGGGGAGACCTGCAAGGGAGGGGCGGCCGCCGCCGCAGAAGCGGGGGGCGAGATACCAGTGGGCTTCGTCGACGAAGCCGCCGCGGAAGGCTTGACCGAGGATGATGCCGCCGCCTTCGATGAGGAGGGAGGCGATTTGTCTTTGGGCCAATTCTTTGAGCACGTCGGCAAACTCCATGCTGGGGAGAACAAGGGTGCGATCTTTGAATTCATCCGTGAAGACGATGGAATCCTTCGGCAAATCGCCGCTGCGGGAGAGGATGACGCGCCAGGGTTGGAGTTTGTCGGGTTGTGAAGAGCCGCCGCGCAGGGTGAGTCGGGGGTTGTCGCGGCGGATGGTTTCGGCACCGACGAGGATGGCATCGACGCGCTGGCGGAGGCGGCGGCCGTGGGCTCTGGCGGCTTCGTTGGTGATCCACTGCGGTTCGCCGGGGGGTCTAGTGATGCGTCCGTCAAGGCTTTGCCCGGCTTTGGCGATGATGTAGGGGATGCCGGTGGTGATCCATTTGCGGAATGGGCGGATGAGTTCCCAGCATTCTTCGAGCATGATGCCGCGGGTGACTCGGATGCGGTGGCGCAAGAGGATTTCTTCGGCGCGTCCCTGGTGCAGGGGATTGGGGTCGCTGGCGCCGAAGACGACGCGGGCGAATCCGGCCTCGATCAAGGCGTCGGTGCAAGGGGGGGTGCGGCCCTGGGTGCTGCAGGGTTCGAGGGTGACGTAGATGGTGGCGCCGCGGAGGAGTTTTGGGAATGCGGAGCGGGCGTTTTTGATGGCTTCGACTTCGGCGTGGGGTCCGCCGGCGAAGCGATGATGTCCGGAACCGATGAGCTTGCCGTCTTTGATGATGACGGCGCCGACGGGGGGGTTCGGTCCGGTGAGGCCGATGCCCTGGCGTCCCTCACGGATGGCCATGCCCATCCAGTGGGCATCAATGGGGTCTTCATCGGGGGCAGGGTTCATTTTGGGTCGGTCTCGGGAGGAGAGGTGGACGGGCCTATCATGCGGGAATTGAGAGCTGCGCGCAAGTGCTGGGAGGGCGGTTGTTAAAGATGCAGACCCAGTGAATACCCGTGGCAAAAGTTGGAACGTGCGCTAGCCTCCGCCGCGCATGGAAGCCTGGATTGTACTTACTCTGCTCGCCATCACGGTGGTGTTGTTTGCCATGGAGAAGATCTCCGTGGACGTGGTGACGTTGTTGCTGCTGTGCACGCTGATTTTGACCGGGATTCTGACGGTGGAGGAGGCGTTCATTGGCTTTAGCAGTGAGATTGTGGTGATGCTGGCGGCCATTTTTGTGATTGGGGCGGCGCTGCGGGATAGCGGGGTTTTGGACGCGGTGGCGCAGGGGATGGCGCGGGTGCTGGGTTCGGAGCCGACGCGGCTGACGGCGGTGATGATGAGCGGGGTGGGGTTGCTGTCCGCATTCATGAACAACACGACGGTGACGGCGATGTTTGTGGGGCCGATTGTGCGCTTGTCGAGGCAGGTGGGGGTTTCGTCGTCGCGATTGCTGATGCCGTTGGCGTTTGCGTCGATTTTGGGTGGCACTTGCACGTTGATAGGCACGTCAACCAATGTGGCGGTGAGTGGTTACCTCAAAAAGCACGGGTTGCCAGAGCTGGGGATGTTTGAATTCACGGGTATTGGCGTCACGTTGATGGTGGTTGGGGTTGTTTACATGGTGGTGTTTGGACGATACCTGCTGCCGGAGAGGCATGAGGAATCCGAGACGCTGGCACCCAGGGAATACCTGGCAGAGGTGGTGATTTTGGCGGGTTCACCGTTGATTGGTCAGGCGGTGCTGAATTCGGATTTTTCGGTTTTGGGGTTTACGGTGGTGAAGATTTTGAGGGATCGGCAGGAGGTCGGGGCGGTATCCGGGGAGCATTTTGCGGAAGGCGATCTGGTTTTGGTGGCAGGCAAGGTGGTGAACCTGATCAAGATCAAGAAGATTGAGGGCTTGGACATCAGTGAGGATGTGGAGTTGAGGCGGGGAGGGGTGAAAATGAAAGACGCGCACATCGCGGAGGTGGTGATCACGCCGCGCAGTCGATTGGTGGGGCGGACATTGCGGGAGTCGCAATTTCGGCAGACGGCAGGGCTTTCGGTGCTTGCCCTGATGCGGGGGGATCAGAGTTTATTGGGTGCGATTGCCGATACGCCGCTGAAGGCGGGGGATTTGATGCTGGTGCAGGGTCCGCTGGATTTCATCCGGCGTTACGAAGAGGATGGGGAACTGGTGGTGATTTCGGATCACCCAGGAGTCGCGTCCGGGTTGACACGCGGGATGGTGGTTCTGGGGTTGTTCCTTGCAGCGATTGCAGCCGGAAGCATGGAGATTTTACCTGTGCCCGTGGCCCTGCTGCTGGTGGCGTTGTTTGCGGTGCTGACGCGGGCGGTTTCGGTCGAGACAGCGTATGAAAACATCGATTGGCGCTTATTGATCCTGATTTCGGGGATGATGGCTTTTGGAGAGGCGATGACGTCTTCTGGAGCTGCGGACATGGTTGCGGGAGCTGTGGTGAGTCTTTTGCTTCCGATGGGTTCGCTGGCGGTCTTGGCCGGGTTTGCGTTGCTTGCGATGTTGTTGACGCAGCAGATGTCGAATGCGGCGGCTGCTCTGGTGGTGCTGCCTGTGGCTTTGCGGGCGGCGGAAACGTTGGGGTTAGAGTCGAGGCCGTTTGCAATTACGGTCATGCTGAGCGCTTCGGTGGCGGTGCTGACGCCTTTTGAACCGTCGTGCCTGTTGATTTATGGGCCGGGCAAGTATCGGTTCAGTGATTTTTTTAAGGTGGGAAGTGGTTTGGCTTTGATCACGCTGGTGATCATTTTGGTGATGGTGCCATGGTATTGGCCACTGAAGGCGCAATGATGTTAGGCGCCGGGGGTTCCGATGGTGATGCGCTTGGATGGAATGGGACTTTCGATGATGCCGAGTCCGGTTTCGTGTTTGAGACGGAGTTGACCGCAGGCGGCGGCGATGTCGTGGCCTTTTTCGCGGCGTAGAGTGGCGGGGATGCCGGCATCGGAGAGTACTTTCAGGAAGGCGTCTTGTTGGGCTTCGTCAGGGCGTTGCCAGGAGAGGCCTTCGACGGTGTTGTAGGGGATGAGATTGACCTTGGCCTCAACGCTGCGGGCGCGTTTCACCAATGATTTAGCTTGTTCCAGGGAATCATTGATGCCGGCGATGAGGATGTATTCGAAGGTGAGGCGCTGTTTGTGATGTTGCTTCCAGTAGGACAGGGCTTCAAAGAGTTCATCGAGCGGGTATTTTTGGTTTACCGGCATGATTTGGTTTCGGACCTCATCGCTGGCACCGTGGAGGGAGATTGCGAGGCGAATCTGAAGGGGGATGTTGGCGAGTTTTTTGATTTGAGGGGCGAGGCCGCTGGTTGAGACGGTCATGCGTCGCGCTCCGATGCCGATGCCCCAGTCTGCATTGAGGACTTCGATGGCTCGGGTGAGGTTGGAGTAGTTTGCGAGGGGTTCGCCCATTCCCATGAAGACAATGTTGTCGACGCGCTGGCCGGAGTGGGCTTCGGCTTGGACGACCTGTTCGACGATCTCGGCGGCGGAGAGGTTGCGGGTGAAGCCGGCGAGGCCGCTGGCGCAGAATTTGCAATCGTATGCGCAGCCGACCTGGCTGGAAACGCAGAGGGTGAGGCGATCTGATTTATCGCCGTAAAGAGCAGGAGAGGCGGGGATCAATACGGTTTCGACAAAACGCCCATCGTGAAGTTTGAGGAGGAGTTTTTGAGTGGTATCGGCACTGCCCTCGACCTGGGTGAGGGTCATTGTGCGCACGACCGCGGCTTGGGTGAGCGCTTCGCGCAGCGGTTTGGGGAGGTTTGTCATGGCCTCGAAGGAGACCGCGCGTTTTTCGAAGATCCATTCGACGAGTTGTTTTGCGCGGAAGCCGGGTTGGCCGAAGCTGGTGACGAGCTCTGTCATTTCCTCTGGCGTGAATCCGAGGAGGCCAGGGAGTGGGAGGAGCGCGGCAGCGTTAGTCATCGGGCATGTTCGTCCTGTCGGGGGCGATGTCAAAGCATGCTCAAGACTGTTGGTAATACAAATGAGTGCAGATTGATCCGAACGGCCCGTTATGGATTATGCCGCACCATTGAGATATGATCATCCACCGACACCCATTTTTGTTTTTTCTACTTCCTTTTGCGGCTGTTTGCGCCGGAGAGCCCTTTGATGAGACCCAGGTGAGAACGCTGTTTGCATTTGATAGCGTATCCATACCACACACTCAAAATTTGAGGCTGGAGATGCGACAGCCTGAGCGACATCCGGCCAATCCGGTGCTTCGGCGGGGGGCGCCGGGAACGCCTGATGCCAATGGGGTGCAGTTTTATGGATCAGTCATTCGGGAGGGTGGGAAGTACCGGATGTGGTATGTGGCCTTTGACGATGATGAGGGCAACAAGATGGCGTCGGCGCGATGGAGGCCGGCCTATGCGGAAAGTGTGGATGGGGTGAACTGGACGAAACCAGATCTTGGGTTGGTGACATTCAAAGGGAACAAGCACAACAACCTCATTTTGACGGATCCGACGCCTCTTGGTTTGGTGAACTTGAAGGTGTTACTTGATCCCGATGATCCCGATCCAAAGCGGCGTTACAAAGCCACCGGGCATGCCTATTTTCGGCATAACACGCGACTGGGCAGTCTTGCTCCGTTTGTGAGTGCAGACGGGCTGTCATGGACGATGACGGCGCCCGGTAAGACAAAGGGTGCTGAATTGGTGAAGGAAGACTTAGTACTGCCGGCAGTTCATTTTGAGCCGAGTGGAGGCCTCTACAAATGGGAGGGGTTGTTCTACGCAAGCGGGCAGAATTCGATGAATGCGCCACAGCCTTATCACGGCCGGGTGACGCGGATGTATCGTTCAGCTGACTTTGTGAACTGGTCGCAAACGAGTGCGATCGGGTTTGTGCGGGTTGCACAACACACGTTGCTTGGTGCGGGTCGAAGTCGGGAGGGGGAACAAACCCATGAGGGCATTAGCGTGTGGAATCGTGGCAATGTACTCATTGGTGTTTCAGGTCTTTGGCATGGAGCGAAGGAATGGAAAGACGTGACGATAGATTTGGGGTTCATGATCAGCAATGACGGCCTCAATTTCCGGGAAGCCGCCCACGAATGGGCATTCATCAAGCGTGGCGAGGACGGCGCGTGGGATCAAGGCGGGTTACTGCAGGGTCAGGGGTTTGAGAATATCGGGGATCAGACTTTCATCTACTATGGGGCTTGGGACCCGAGACACTGGGAGGATGTGCCGACTCGAGGTGGCGTGGGTATTGCGGTGCTGCCGCGAGATCGATATGGAGATCTGGTGGTTGAAGAGGTGGGGAAAGGTCCGGGAGACTATCAAATGCCTGAGATTACGAGCGAGTTTGTGACCGCCTCAATTCCGGTCAAGCCGGGCAGTTCGCCTCAATTCTATGTCAATGCCGACGGGCTCGGTGAAGGAGCATTTTTACGAATCGAGCTTCTGGATGCACTTGAAAAACCGCTTGCGGGTTACTCCGGACTTGAGGCTGCTGAGGTTCGCAGGAGCGGATTCCAGACGCCGGTCAAATGGGGTGGCGGGCTTGATGGCAAGGGCCTGCCGGAGAGTGTTAAGCTACGAGTATTCTTTGAGGGAGCCAGAAACACCGCCATTCGGTTGAGTGCCATCTATGTACAACCTTGATCGAGTCGTCATCCTGCTTTGATCCAATCCACTTTCAGTGAGAAGCTGCGGGTGCGTTTGTCACCAATAAGCAATCCGACTTCTTCGACCTTTGAAAGATCTAGAGGAGGACCGTCGAGTGCGTTGCCTCGGTAGGTGGGTTTGAATGTGGCAAAGGGAACGGTGACCTCGATCCACTCGTCGGTTTTCGTCGCGAACTCGGCGCTGTAAGAAATGCGCGAGCCTCTGAACCGGGCGTCGGTTGATATGCGCAGTTGGTAGGTTCGGCCGTCGCCTTTGACTCTGAGGATCATGCTTTTGGCGGTGGTCAGGTCATGACCTTTGCCTGGGGTGCGAATGGATGAAAAACCGCCGTTGTTCTCCAGGGACAAGCTGCCGCTGAAGTGAAGCAGGCCGTCTTTGATTTTGGCCGATCCCTGCGAAAGGCCGCCCATTACTCCGTCATTAACGGCTATCCAAGGGGATTCCGTTTTTGATTCATTGAAGTCCATAAGCGTTCGGGGAGAGGGAATTTTTTGATCTGACTCTTGGTCTTTTCCTGACAAACTCGGGCTAATGAGCGTGAGCGTGCCGAGAAGAATTCTGGAAAGGTTTATAGCCTCAAGGTTCATGGCCATTGGACTGTTGGTTTTTGGGTAGGCTTAGGGTTGTTGGGTCCAGGCCCAACGAAAGAGATTTCGAGCATCGCTATCACGGGCCTCTTCTGATGTGCTTCCGAGTACGACGACATGCAGTCGACGTTGTTCTCTTTGACCGCTTGCGATCAAACAGTGTCCGGCTTGGTTAGTGAGTCCGGTTTTGATGCCATCGTAGCCGAGGTCGAGTTCAAGCAGTGCGTTGGAGTTCTTCCAACTTGCGGTGCGCAAGCTGCCATCCGCCTTTTTGATGCGAGCTTCGTGATGGCGGGTGGCGACGGCTGTCCGGAATGCTGGCAACTGCATGGCCGCAAAGGCGAGACGAGAGAGATCAGCTGCGGTGGTGGTTCGATCATGCTCAGTGCCGCCGTCGCCGAAGGAAGACCGGTAAATGGTTTGAGTCATGCCGATTTGACGCGCAAAACGATTCATTTCTGCGATGAAGTGAGAGCGTGTGTTGAGAAGGGGGTTGTCGAGTCCGGCGTTCAATAAAACTTCGTCTGGTGGGGCGAGTCGGAGATGAAAGTGTTCGGCCAAAGCGTTGCCAGCATCGTTTCCGGAGGGCAGGAGCATGGCTAGAAGGGCGTCCTTAACCTGAATTTGCTCACCCGGCTTGAGTTCAGCGGTTGAACCGACGGTGGTTCCGGCCAACTGGGATATTTTGACCCATTCGGACATGATGGAAGGGTCTTTAGTTGCAAGCTGGAAGACTGTGTAGGCACACATGACCTTGGCTGTGCTCGCGGCCTTGCGCTGCTGGTCTGCCTCGTGCTGCCAGAGCAGTTTGCCGGATGCGGCATCGCTGATGACCCAGGCTTTTGCGGTCACGACTGGCGGTGAATTGAGGTCTTCTTCGTTGGCGTGGAGTGCAGGCACCGAGGTTGCGAGCATAAGAATGAGAGACTTGGGATTCATATTGGGCAAATGCTACAGGAGAGGGGAGTGGGCCAGCGATTGGAAAGCCACCATGGGGTTCCATTCGTATTTACTCGCCCAAAACGGATTGCTTCACCCAGTTTGAATAACGTTCGGAGACTGCTTCGGGACGAATGGCAATGATCTCGGGGGTATCGTAGGGGTGGTGCGCTGATAAAGTCTGTTCGAAGACGGGTAGTCTATCCCGCGTGGTCTTGAACAAAGTTTGGACCTCCCGGGCTGATTCTATGGCCCCCTGCCACCTGTAGATGGACTCGATCCCTGGGATCAAATTGACACAAGCAGCTAGTTGAGTCTCAACTAGAAAGGTGCCAACTTGTCGCGCAGAATCCTTGTCTGGAAACGTGCAGAAAACCAAAATCACTTCATTTGTATTCATGGGCCCTAGCGTATGAGAACCGCTTTCATTGACAAGCTCATCAAGCGGATTGACAAGCTCGAACCAGGCGAATTGCAGCATGTTATGCTCGATTTGCTGAGAGAAAAGGGTTTCCTGGAGAAGGTCTTTCAGGCCCTACAGGAAGGTATTATCCTTCTCGATACCGAAGGCCAAGTGACGTATGTGAATCGCGCTGCCTGTCAGTTTTTCGGACTTGAGGCGGAGCAGGTCGTCGGGCAGAAACTGGCGCAGGGATTGCGTGGCTTAGATTGGCCTGAGCTACTGAAGCCAGGAACTGTCGTCAGCCGCGATTTAGAGGTCGTTTACCCTGAAAACCGATACCTGAACTTCACCATCACGTCCATTGATGACGAAGCGCCCCTGGGGTTTGTAATGATCATTCGTGACATCACCCAAACACGCAAGGTTACCGAGGAAAAAATTGAAAGTGAACGCATCAGCGCGCTGACGATACTAGCGGCGGGTGTAGCCCATGAACTGGGCAATCCACTCAATTCGATCACGATACACCTGCAATTGCTTGAGCGACGCATTCGCAAAATGGGTGCTGCTGGGGCCAAACTTCAAGAGCATTTGGATGTCGCTCTGGGTGAGATCAAGCGCTTGGACTTCATCATTTCACAGTTTCTGACCGCTGTTCGACCAACCCAACCCCATTTTCAGCCTATCATTGTCACCGATTTGATCCTTGAGTCACTGGCATTCCTAAAGCCTGAGTTAAGTCAGCACAATGTGAGCGTTCGAACTGAACTACGTGCCGATGTTCCGGCCATGCCCCTGGATGGCAACCAAATGAAACAGGCGTTTTATAATTTAATTCGTAATGCCTGCCAAGCCATGCCTGAAGGCGGAACCCTCACAGTTGAGGCAACCTTTAATGATTACGAAATTCGAATTGCCTTCACTGACACAGGAAAGGGAATCTCTGCGGATAATCTAAATCATCTTTTCCAGCCTTTCTTCACCACGCGTGGCAGCGGAACAGGTTTGGGCTTGATGATCGTTCGGCGTATCGTTCGCGAACATGGCGGTGAAATTGACATTGAGAGTCGAGTCGGCAAGGGCACGCGATTCACTCTTTTCCTGCCTCTCGTAGAAAAGAAAATCCGACTTTTGGAGGCTGGTTAACAATTCAATATCCTTTGCATGATTACCGACGCACCCACTGTCCTGATTGTCGATGACGAGAAGCATACCCGAGAGGGACTAAGGCTCACTCTAGAAGACGACTTCGATGTCTATGTCGCATCCAATGCGGCGGAAGCTCTTGAGCATCTTCGACATGATGAGATTGCTGTCATGCTGACCGATCTTCGCCTTGGTGCCGATGATGGGATGAAGTTGCTCGACGAGGCACTCAAGCTACCAAAACCACCAGTGTGTATCATGATGACCGCCTATGGTAGTGTCGACACGGCAGTTGAAGCCATGCGACGTGGGGCTTGGCATTTTGTGACCAAGCCATTGAATCTTGATGAAGTCGAATTGCTTATCAAGCGCGCACTTAGAGGACGATCACTCGAGCAGGAAAACCAGCAACTTCGACAGCAAGTAGAGAGGAAATTTTCTGTTAATGGTATCTTGGGCCAGTCGGATGCGATGAAGCAGGTGATCGAAACAATACAGCAAGTGGCGCCCACTCGCGCGACCGTCTTGATTGAGGGGGAAAGTGGCACCGGCAAGGAGCTTGTCGCGCGTGCCGTGCATCATCTCAGCGGCCGACCTGTCGCCAAACTAGTTTCTGTTCACTGTGCTGCTCTATCACCGCAAATTCTCGAAAGTGAGCTTTTTGGCCATGAGAAAGGTGCCTTTACCGGGGCGATGGAGCGGCGTATCGGGCGATTCGAACAAGCCGATGGTGGCACCCTGTTTCTTGATGAGATCGGCGAAATTGATGGCAGCACGCAAATCAAACTTCTGCGTGCTCTTGGAGAACAAATCATCGAGCGCGTTGGCAGCAGTAAACCAATCAAGGTGGATGTTCGTGTTGTTGCTGCGACCAATCGTGACCTCGCCCGGATGGTAGAAGAAGGAACCTTCCGAGAAGATCTTTACTGGCGGTTGCGGGTGGTGACGCTTAACATGCCACCACTTAGAGAACGCAAAAGTGACATTCTTGTTCTTTGCGAGCACTTCCTCAAGGAAATCGCCGAGGCTAATGGCAAAGCGCCCAAGCCGTTTGCAGATGAAGTGTTACCAGCTCTTATGGCGTACGATTGGCCTGGCAACGTGCGAGAGCTACGCACGGTGATTGAGCATGGTGTCGTCATGAGCAATGGTGCCAAAATCCAACTTCGGCATCTTCCCGGCTACCTCTCCCACATTCCAGGCGGCATCGGATTGCGCGCTCCCATTTCTAGTGGCCGAAACAAGACGCCGCTCGCTGCTCAGGAAAAAAAATCAGCGAATGTTCCAATGTCCGAATCCCAAGCCGATCTCGACCTTGGTCACCTTGAAGCGATGATGATTCGCGAAGCCCTCGCACGAAGTGGCGATAATCGCACCGAGGCTGCTGAAAAACTAGGGATTTCGCGGCGCACTTTGCAACGCAAGTTGAAAGAAATGGGCCTCATTCGCAGGAAGCGCCAACTTCGGGATGAAGGTTAATGTTCGAAGGGTGAAATGGTTGCGCTTCGCGATATTCATCTTCGCGAGTACGGGGATCTTTTGGCACCTGCTGCCATATGCGTTCGACCTCCCGCCCGCCCTGTTAGTCCCTAGACCTGTATCTCCTCGCTATTTCGCCCGTGACGCCACAACGCTGCGTCTCATGCTCGATGAAACGGGACAAAGGTCCGCACCCGAAGTTGCTTGGCATGAATTGCCGAAAGCCCTCATAGACGCCACCATCGCCGTCGAGGACCAACGCTTCTTTCAACACGGCGGAATCGACTACTTCGCTATTGGGCGAGCCATTAGCCAAAATGCCCGTGCTGGTCGCACTATTTCCGGTGCCTCGACCTTGTCCCAACAACTCATCAAAATCAGTGCCCCTAAAACTTCGAGAACACTGTGGCGCAAATTCGTTGAAGCGCAGCAAGCGCGCCTACTTGTCCGCAAATGGCCGCGCACTCGCATTCTCGCAACCTGGTTGAATCGCGTTTCATTCGGCAATCTTCTCATAGGCTGCCGTGCCGCAAGCGAAGGATACTTTAACAAGCCACTTAGCGATTTGACCGTCGCCGAATGCGCTCTGCTAGCCGGCCTCCCTCAATCTCCGGCACGTCTCAATCCTCTTCGCCAACCCGAGCAGGCTAAAAACCGCCAGCGACATGTTCTCAAGCGACTCTTGGAAGAAGACTATATCTCGTCCGAGACCTATGAGCATGACCGAACTCAACATCTTGTTTATACGCCCTTTCATGGCGGGTTTGCAGCTCCCCACGCCGTAGAACTTCTGACCCAAAAAACCGATACGACTCAAATCACGACATTTCAGACGACACTGGACTCCACGCTTCAGCATCGAGTCGAGCAAGTCCTCACCAATCGCCTCGCCGGCTTGCGCGACCGACACGTCACACAGGCTGCGGCCGTTGTCATCGAAAACGCCACGGGCAATGTGCTCGCGTTAGCGGGATCACGAGACTTTTTTTCGCAGGACGGTGGCCAGATAAACGGTGCTTGGACACCCCATTCTCCAGGTTCCGCCATCAAACCTTTCACTTACCTGTTGGCCCTCGAGCGTGGACAAACTCCAGCTTCCATCATTGCCGACCTTCCCATTACCTTTAGCACCCCAACTGGGCAATACCGACCCGAGAACTACACCGGCAAAAACTTCGGTCCAGTAACTCTTAGAGCAGCACTCGGAAACTCCTTGAACATTTCTGCGGTCAAAACCCTCGATCACATCGGGGGTGCACCCGTTCTCCTGGAAACGCTCAAACGCCTTGGCCTCACAACCCTCACCGAGACGCCTGAACACTACGGGCTTGGCCTGACTATCGGAAACGCCCCCGTCCGCCTCCTTGAACTTGCCAACGCTTACGCGTGCCTCGCTCGCCTCGGCGAATTCCGCCCGTGGCGCCTCCTGAATACCGACCCCTCACCCCCAGCCGTTCGGCTCTTCGATCCCCGTTATGCCTGGCAAATCGCCGACATTCTCAGTGATAACCAAGCCCGCCTTCTCACCTTCGGGGCGCACTCCCCGCTTCGAATGCCATTCAAAGTGGCGGCCAAAACCGGCACAAGTTCCTCCTATCGCGACAACTGGGCCCTCGGCTACACTCCCGAATACACCGTCGCCGTCTGGGCCGGCAACTTTGACCGCACCCCCATGCAGGGCGTTTCTGGCGTCACAGGTGCAGCCCCCATACTCGCAGACCTTTTCACCGCGCTACGAGAGCAGTTTGGACCCACCACTTGGTTTCAAACTCCGTCAGGCTTGGAATCAATCCAAATCGATCCCCGTAATGGCAAACGCATCACCTCACAATCCCCGGCTGCTCGCCTCAGCCAAACTGCTTGGCTCGTCTCGTCCCAGTTGCCAACCCCGGCCACTATCATTGACTACGACGCCCAAGGCCGCGCCTTCCTGCCGCCTGAATATCGGGCCTGGCTGACAAGCTCCGACAATTGGCTCGCCGATCTTGTCACCCTCGGTTCCGAACCTCAGGCACTTCGCATCGTGCAACCGTTGGCCGGTGCCGTGTATCATCTCGACCCCGATCTCCCGGACCAGGGTCGTCGACTTAGCTTACAAGCGACCGCAGGCTACCCAACTGTCACGTGGTCCAGCCCCTCCCTCAGTGTCACAGGAGGCCATGATCAATGGACCGCCATCCTGATCCCGGGCACTCATCTCATTCGTCTCCATCAAGCCCCTGGAGCCCCTCATGCTCAAGAAATCACAATCACCGTAATCCAGGACTAAGTCGTCAGCACCCTGAGCGTGCATTTAACAGTGGCAAATTTGGTCCAGGGCAGTATTTTCGAGACCCAGCCCGAACCATGGCCGCTCTATTTTCCCTTTTTCAACGCTGCCAAAAGGTCTCCCGGCTTGCCTGCGTTAGCTTGTTGGTTGGGGCCTCGTCTCTTCCCGCCTCAGACACCGTCCGCTGCCTGCTCGCTGACGGCTTCGACTTCCCCGTCGGCAAACCCGACGCCACCGGCTACTACAAATTCCGTGGATTCTACCCCAATGGCCACCTCGGCGAGGACTGGAACGGCAAAGGTGGCGGTGACTCCGACCTCGGCGACCCCATCTACGCCATGGGCCGCGGTGTTGTCGTCTTCTCCGAAAACATCCGCGTCGGCTGGGGAAACTGCATCATCGTCCGCCACGCTTACCGCGACATCACCGGCAAAATCGACATGGTCGACAGCCTCTACGCCCATCTCCATGAGCGCAAAGTCCAGGTTGGCCAACTCGTCGAAAAAGGCCAACTCGTCGGCACCATGGGCGGCAACAACGGCATGTACGCCGTTCACCTCCACTTCGAAGTCCGCAAAAACCTGCAGATCGGCATGAACCGCTCCCAGTTCGCTCGCGACTACTCGAACTACCACAGCCCCACGACCTTCATCAATACCCGCCGTCAACTCCAGGCCAGTTTCCAAAAGGTCGACATCCCAGTGAAGACCTTCGCGGCCTACGGCAAAACGCTTGCCGACGACCCACCCGGCGGCTCCGGTCGAGGCACCACCATCCCCATTTTCACTCCCAAAGACGACAAAAAAGCCGAGGAAAAACCCGCCGCTCCAGGCGATACCGCCACCACCGACGAAGATGACTTTTGGGCCAAACTCAAAAGCAAAATGTCCAAAGGCAAAGTCACCGACAGCCAGGGTCAAACCCCCACCCCGCCCCCCACCCCAGAAGCCAAGTAAAGGCTCGCCCCTTTCTCATGCGCGAACCCGATCCAAAGCGTATCCCATTCATGCGCATCGGCATCACAGGAGCCACCGGCTTCATCGGCACCCACCTCAGCAAACTCGCCACCCAGCGCGGTCACGAGATCATCACCTACTCCCGCCGCCGCCGTCCCGGCCCCCACAGCCTCGTTCAACCCGCACAAACCCCCTGGGCGCTCCCCCAGCCGGACCGCCCGCTCGATGTCCTCATCCACCTCTCCGGCGAACCCGTCTTCGGCCTCTGGACCACCGCCAAACGTGCCCTCATTGACGAAAGTCGAGGCGCCTTCACCGAAAAACTTGTCGACCACCTCGCCTCCTGGACCCAGCCCCCGGCCGCCCTCCTCGTCGCCTCCGGCGTCGGCTACTATGGTGATCGCAGCGACGAAATCCTCACCGAATCCAGCCCCGCCGGCAGCGGCTTTCTCGCGGAGGTTTGCATCGCCTGGGAAGCCGCCGCCCAGCGTGCAAAAGACCGCTTCGGCGCCCGCGTCGTCCACTTCCGCACCGGCCTTGTGCTCGGTAATGAAGGCGGAGCCCTCCCCCTGATGCGCCGCGCGTTCAAGTTTGGCGTCGGAGGCAACCTCGGCAGCGGCAGTCAATGGATGCCCTGGATCCACATCGCCGATGAGGTCGGCCTCATCCTCTGGGCCGCCGAAAACACCGCCGTCACCGGCCCGCTCAACCTCAGCGCACCGAACCCCGTCACCAACGCCGACTTCACCCGCGCCCTCGCCGCCACCGTGCATCGCCCCGCGTTCTTCCACGCCCCCGCTTTCGTCTTGAAAACCCTCCTCGGCGATCTCGCCCAGGAAATGCTGCTCACCAGCCAACGCGCCCTCCCCGCCGCCGCCCAATCAGGAGGCTACACCTTTCAACACCCCGACCTCACTCCCGCACTTGCTCATCTGCTGGCGCTTTAATCTTTTCGTAGCATAGTATCCGCCGACATGGCTACCGCTCAAACCACCATCGGACTGATTTACGACTACGATCAAACACTCAGTCCGAACTACATGCAGGATGAGGTCCTCTTTCCGCGCTTCGGCATCAATCCCACTCAGTTCTGGAAAAAAAGCCGCGAACTCGTCGACACCGAAGGCTACGACGGTGAACTCGCCTACCTGAAGGCCCTGCTCGACTACCTCGCTCTCGACCGCCCCACCAACGCCGAACTCAGCGCCCTCGGAGCCAACCTCAAATTCTACCCGGGCCTCCCCGCCCTCTTCGCCGAGCTCAGCGCCTCCCTCACCGATCAGCACCGCATGCTCGGCATCAAAGTTGAGCATTACATCGTCTCCTCAGGCCTGAAAGCCCTCCTCGACGGCTCCGAACTCGCCCCCCACGTCAAAAAAATCTTCGGCTGCGAATTCGGTGAAGACAGCGACGGCCGCATCAGCTTCCCCAAGCGCGTCATCAGCCACACCACGAAGACCCAGTTCCTCTTCCGCATCAACAAAGGCATGCTCGAACCGAACGAGGACGTCAACGATCACATGGCCCCGGAACTCCGCCCCATTCCCTTCCAAAACATGATCTATGTCGGTGACGGCCCCACCGACGTCCCTTGCTTCACCCTCATGAAAAAATACGGTGGCCACGGCATCGCCGTCTACAATCCCAACGAGCCCAGCCGCGCCTCCTTCAAAAAGTGCTACCAGCTCTCCGCTCTCGCTGACCGCGTCAAACACATCGCCCCCGCCGACTATCGCCCCGGCAGCCACCTCCGGCTTCTCCTTGAAGAAATGATCACCGAGATCGCCGATGGCATCGTCCGCCGCCACCGACTCGAATTCGAAGAAGGAACCGTCTCCGCCCCTCATTTTTAGCCACGCTCCACTTCGGCGCACGAACCCCTTCGCATCGGCGTTGGTTTGGTTGACCGATTCAACCATGAAAGCCACCCTCGCCGCCCTCTTCTTCGCGCCCATCCTCCACGCCGCGACCTTCTCCGTCTCGGATCCCGAGGCCGCCCGCAAGGCCGTTCGAGATGCCAAGCCCGGAGACACCATTGTTCTCACCGCAGGCGATTGGAAAGACGCCGATCTCCGCTTCGATGGCGCCGGCACCGCTGAAGCACCCATCACCATCCGCGCTGAAGTCCCCGGCAAAACCGTCTTCACCGGCGCCTCCCGCCTCCGCATTGGCGGCAGCCACCTCATCGTCAGCGGTCTGCACTTGCATAACCTCTCCGGCTCAAAAGCCGATTGGCTCGAGTTCCGCATCGACTCCAAGCGCCGCGCCAATCACTGCCGCGTCACCGACTGCGCACTGACGGCAGCTCCCGACTTCAAGGCCACCGAGAAAGAAGACCGTTGGATCGGCATTTACGGCACCTCCAACCAACTTGACCACTGCCGCATCGAGGGCAAAAAAACCAAAGGCACCTCGGTCGTGGTTTGGTTGGGAGAAGACGACCCAGGAAACCATCATCTTCACCACAACCACTTCGGTCCTCGCCCCGAATTGGGCAAAAACGGCGGTGAAACCCTTCGCATTGGAGACAGTAACAGCTCCATGATGGACGCCCGCTGCCTCGTTGAAGAAAACCTCTTCCACGCCTGCAACGGCGAGACCGAGTGCGTCTCCAACAAATCCTGCAGCAACACCTACCGCGCCAACACCTTCATTGAAGTCGAAGGCACACTCACCCTTCGCCACGGAAACCGCTGCATCGTCGAAAAGAACCTCTTCCTCGGCAACCACAAAACCCGCACCGGCGGTATCCGCGTCATTGGCGAAGATCATCAAATCCTCGACAATCATCTCCAAGACCTCGAAGGCGATGGCTTTCGCACCGCCATCGCCCTGATCAACGGCATTCCCGACAGTGTCCTCAATGGCTACTTCCAAGTGAAGAACACCCTCATCCGCGGCAACACCATGCTCAACTGCAAGCACAGCATGCTCCTCGGTTACAACGACGTCAAAAAAGCCACCCTTCCCCCCATCGGTATCCGCCTCGAACGCAACCGCATCGTCGCCCGTCCGGGCCAGCCCGCCATCGAGACCAAGCTTGCACCTGAAACCTTCATCTGGATTGACAACGAAGCCAATGCAGAACCCATCGGCCTGCCAACCCAAAGTGGACTGAAGCACAACAGCGACCTAGCCATCAAATCCCGCTCAACACCCACCCAGGATGCTTTCGGCCCCACCTGGATGCGCTGAAGTCGGAACCTTACAGCCCCTTGTCCGTCACAGCTCCCTCGCTCGCACTTGTCGTCAGCGCTGCAAACTTCGCCAGCACCCCGCGTGTGTAGCGAGGCTTCGGCTGCTTCCAGGCCTTCAAACGCGCCGCCAGTTCCTTCGCGGGAATTCCCAGCGTTATCGCACGCTTCTCAGCATCAATCGTGATCTTATCGCCATTCTTAATGACCGCGATCGGACCTCCCACAAACGCCTCCGGCGTCACATGGCCCACCACAAATCCATGACTGCCTCCGGAGAAACGACCGTCCGTGATCAGCGCCACATCCTTGCCCAGGCCCTTGCCCATGATCGCACTCGTTGGACTCAGCATCTCGCGCATCCCAGGCCCGCCCTTCGGCCCTTCCATGCGCACCACAATCACATGCCCCTTCTTCACCTTGTCATTCAGGATCGCGTCCAAAGCCTTCTCTTCGGAATCAAACACAATCGCCTTGCCCGTAAAGGTTAGCCCTTCCTTGCCCGAAATCTTACCCACCGCTCCCTGCGGGCATAGGTTGCCTTTGAAAATCACCAAATGGCTGTCCTTTTTGATCGGATCCTTCAGTGACCGAATGATTTGCTGACCCTTCGGATAAACGATCTTCGACTTTTTGAGGTTCTCCTTCATCGTCCGCCCCGTCACCGTCAGGCAGTCGCCATGCATCAGGCCTTCCTCGACCAGCATGCGCATCAAAGGCACCGTGCCGCCGATCTTGACCAGATCGTTCATGAAGTACTTGCCGCTCGGCTTCAAATCACCCAAAACCGGCGTCTTCTTGCCGATCCGCACAAAATCCTCAATGGTCAGTTTCACCCCGGCCGTGTGCGCCATGGCGATGAGGTGCAACACCGCATTCGTGCTGCCTCCCAGCGTGATGATCAAGGTGATCGCATTCTCGAAGGCTTCCTTCGTCATGATGTCCCGGGGCGTGATGCCCAGCTTGATCATGTTCATCACCGCCGCCCCTGCATCAAAGCAGTCGATCAGCTTCTCATCCGACACCGCCGACTGCGCGCCCGAGTTCGGCAAAGACATGCCCATCGCCTCAATCGCACTCGCCATCGTGTTGGCCGTATACATCCCCCCGCAAGAGCCTTCTCCAGGAATGCTGTGCTCCTCGATGTCCGCAAGCTCCTTGTCGCTGATCAAACAATTGGCATGTTTGCCGACCGCTTCAAACACCGTCACAATGTCCGCGTCCCTCTTCTCAGGACCGACACAACCCGGCAGGATCGTGCCCCCGTAAACAAAAACACTGGGACGATTCATACGCGCCATCGCCATCATGCAGCCCGGCATGTTCTTGTCGCATCCGCCAATCGCCACAAAACCATCCATCCCCTCGCATCCCACCACCGTCTCAATTGAGTCCGCAATGACCTCGCGCGACACCAACGAATACTTCATCCCCTCCGTTCCCATCGAGATCCCGTCGGAAATCGTGATCGTGTTGAAAATCACACTCTTGCCCCCCGCCGCATCCACACCCTTCGCCGCTTCCTCCGCCAACCGATCAATGTGCATGTTGCAGGGCGTCACCATGCTCCACGTGCTGGCGATCCCAATCTGCGACTTCTGAAAATCCGCCCGCTTAAAACCTACAGCATGCAGCATCGCCCGGCTGGCAGCCCGTTCCGGCCCGTCAACTACGATGGCTGAGTGCTTGCGATGAAGGGGAGAAACAGATGGGGCGGATTTGGAAGCAGATTTTTTGGCCATAATCGAGCCTCCAATCTGGCAGCAGCCCCGCCGACTTGCAAGGATTCATCGAATGCATCGCCTCACTGGGGCGCCATCGGCACAAAACTCGTCGCGGCGTTGTTCATATTGCCCATGCTCGGTATCACTCCACCCGCATTCCCGTTATTGAAGGCTCCCTGCGCCTGTTGTGTGAATGGCCGGTAAAGACTCCCCCCTCCTGCCACGCCTCCCCCACCCACTCCACCTTGAAGCGCATTCGGCGCCATGATCGACTGGGGCGCATCCGGCGTCGGCTCCCCGTTCGCCCGGCGCTCGCTTTCGACCAAAAAATGGTGCGACCACGCCGCATCCCGCGCATCATCCGAAATCCGCTTCTCCAAAGCCGCCCGATCCGCCTGGTAATCCGCCTCACTCAACAAACCCATCGCACGTCGCCTCTCCAATTCATCAAACTCCGGCCTCGCCTGCTCCCTTAACACCCGCGCACTTGCGTTCAACGATTCAGCCGTAGGCAGCGAGGAACTGCCGCAACCGATCAGTAAAAACCCAGCCAAAAAACCAGAGATGACATGTGCAAGAACTCGCATGGAATGACCTCAAGACTAGCGGCTCCAAACTCCGGAATCAATCCAATCCGCAGCTAGAATAGCGGATTCACTTCGCCTGACCTACTCACGGCAACCTTTCTTTGCCCTGGCCCTTTTGCCGGCGATCAGTTCAGAGATGCGCTGTGAGGTTGACATAGTGGCTGACTTCATGGTCTGGTCACTTTGAGACGCACAAACCGCCTACCATTGGTTCCCGCTGGAACGGTCGCTTTGATTTGCTGCGTGGTTCCGTTGTCGCTTAATAGGCTACTGGTCACTCCGGCAGTGCTCCAGGTCGTCAGATTATCGGTCCACTCGACAGTGTAGGTCACGTCGGTGGCGGATTTGTTTTTGGTGTAGGTGTATTCGAGATTGGAGCCATTGCGGGCGGCGGAGTGCGGTAGGCTGGTGTTGGTGCTCGGGCTGCTGGCAAAGGCGTATTCGAGGAGATTGAACACGCCGTCTTTATCGTCGTCGGCTTGCTCGCCTGCGATAAGGGTGTTGTTCGTATTGGCTCCGAAACTGGTAGCCTGCCAGGTCTGCCAGGCGGTGGGCGTGATGCGGGTGAGGACAACGTCATTGCCACTGCCACCGGTGTAGCTGATGCGCCACCATTGGGCGTCTTCGTAGAACTCTGCTCCTTCCGGAAGTCCGCTAAAAGTGCCGCTGACGGCAAGGCTGGTGCCGGTGTTATCAATGATGCGGAAGGAGCTACCTGCGACGAGTCCAGGCGCTGCGACGAGATCGAGCATGCCTGCCAAGGCCACGCTGCTGGTGGCGCTGGTGAGGCGGAGTTGATCGTATTGCGTGCCAGCAGTGGTGCCATTGAGGCGAAAGCGCACGCTGCCTGCGGAGTTTACGGTTAGGCTGCCTGCCACCGTGCGGATTCCTGTTGTTGCCCCGAAGGTCACAGTGCCGCCATCGACGATCAAGCTGCTGTTGAGGCTGCCAGCGAGATCGAGCGTGCCTGCCTGCACGGTGCTGCCGCCGGTGAAGGTGTTGGCACCGCTGAGTGTGACGGTGCCGCTCGTGGTCTTGGTCAAAGCAGCCGAGCCACCGAGTCGTGCGCTCACTGCCCCGCTGCGCACATCATAGCTCGTGCCGGCGAGGAACTGCGTGGAGGACCCGGTGCTATTGACGATGCTGCCGCCGAAAAGCTCCACTGGACCGAGCGTTTCGCTAAAGGCATTCAAGTCGAAAACTGCGCCAGTGTTCACGATGAGATCAAGCGTGCTGCTGAATCGCTCACTGGCTCCGAGTTTTGACGTGCCGGATTGCAGATTCAGGAAGCCCACGGTGCTCATCGTGCCAGAGAAAGTGAGCGTTCCTGCGCCTTGCTTGATGTAGGTGCCGGTGCCGCCCCAGTTGTTGGTGACGGTGCGATCTGTGGCATCATCGTAAATCATCGTCCCAAAGTTCACAACGGCTCCTGGCAGTGAAACGAGATTCGTGCTGAGCGTGCCTTGATTGACCGTGGTGGTGCCCGTGTGTGAGGCGAGGCCATTGAGCTGGAGTGTGCCGGTGCCGTTTTTCACCAGAGCACCAGCACCCGAGATGGTACCATTCATGATCGTGGTGCCACTACCGGCAAAGGTTAGGGCAAAGGCACCTGTGGTGGTATCGAGATCACTGGCGAGCGTTAGTGTGCCCGTGCCAGCACCACTGCCGATTCGGGCACCGGCGTCCATCACGAGCAGTCCGCTGAAACTCACGGCGCTGTTGTCTTCCACATCCAGCGCACCGGAGGTTCCCGTCTCACCATTGCCGGAAAGACGCACTGTCTCAGTACTGGTGAAGTTGACGCCGCCCGCGAGTGCTAAGGTCGCGCCGCTTGCCACGGTGGTGTTGGCAGCAGTCGTGCCGAGTGCGCCACTGTGAGTCACGACGATTTCACCGTTTTGAATATCCATCGTGCCGGTGAAGGCGTTGGCATTGGTTAGCCAAGCCGCGCCCGTGTTGATCTTCACGAGATCGCCAAAAGAGGCACCGATAGCGCTGTTGACATTGACTCGCCCATTGCCCGCGAGAGTGATTTTGCGAGCCGCAGCTGTGCTGGTGAGCACGCTATTGATGTTCAGCGCCGTAGTGGATGCAGGGCTGTTGTTGGCAAAGGTCAGATCATTCTGCGCTTGGATCGCGGTGTTGACTGTTTGGGCCGTTGTGACGTCGCCATTCACCACGATCCCGCCCACACCGGTGCCAGATACCAGTTTACCGAGCAGCAGTTTAAACGAACCCGCAGCGAGTGTCATGGCCGGACAGTCAGGCGTGGTGAAATAGAGTTCCTTCACGTTCTTATCTCCAAGCAGAGAGACGATGGTGCGGGTCGTGGCACGGTTAAAAATCGCCGCATCGCCTGAGTCAGGCACGCCATCTGGCCCCCAGTTTGCTGGAGTGCCCCAGTTCCCACTTTCCGCACCTTCCCAGCCGGGCTTCATCCAAACCTTCACGTTGGCGATGTTCATGCTGGAGCCATTCATCGTCGGGCCAGGTGTGCCGGCCCACGGGATGACTTTGGTGCTAAACATGACCTGTAGCGGCAGCATGCTCTGACAGGCTGAAACTTGGGATGCCGTGGCCGTGTAAACGAGCTGCCCATCCCAATACCAACGCATGCTGCCATCCGTCGCCCATTCCAGTCCCGCTGTATGATAACCAGGATAAATTTCCGGCACTGAATGGGATGTTCCCAGGTTGTCATGCACGGGCTGCCAGTCATGCAGCGTCACATGATTGTCATTGTGCGCATGGGCCTCGGAGATGTCGATCTCTTGCCCGTCCACATCATTACCGAGGTTGGCGGGAGTGGACAGCCAGAAGGCATTGTTAAGACCATCGCTACTACCGATTTGAAAAACGGATTCGTAGTAGCCAAAGCGCTGTGTGAACTGAGTGGTATAAAGCCCGCCCGTGTCCCATTCCGTGCCATTCGCTGTGGTGGTGAGCCGTAGTTGCCCGCTGCTCACGGTGTTGTTTGGCCGATTGTCATACACGGCCCACACCGCTGGATTGAAGGCCGTTCCGTCGAACTCATCTGCAAAGGTCGTTTGCGTGTAGCCCGGCATGGGTTGCTCATTGAGGACGAACTGCACGGCATCTGCCGAGACAAACCCATTGGCTCCATCATTGCGCAAAAGCACATTCCCAGTCGTGCCAGCCGCAAAGTCAAACGAGCCCACTTTCACCCAAGTGCCACCATTGACCCGCTGGTTCACTCTGGTGAAAATTGTTCCAGCAGTCGAGTTCACATCCACACGGACATTCGAGGCGCGGATCGAATCGGCGACCCACCACATGTAGACATCATAACGCCCGGCCAAAGGCAGCGTGGGCCTGAACCGCACACTCTTTCCACCTGTCCCGCCAGTATTGCCATCTTGCAGGTAGTTACTGCCAAAGTAGCCAGCAAGGCCCGTGCTCGCCGTCCACCCGGCGCTGATCGTCACGCCAGTCGCGGCGGTATTGTCCAAGACAATCGAAGGAGTCGTGCTGACTGTTGGCGAGGCCACACCCTCGCCTGTGCCATCAATCGCCGTCAGGCGGTAAAAGTAACGAGTGCCCGCCACTGCCGTCGTATCGGTGAAACTCGTGGTCGTCGGCGAGCCAACTACGCTAAACGGTCCAGTCGCCACCATGGCTCGCTTCACGCTGTAGCTGGTCGCACCTGCAGCCGCAGTCCATGTCAAACTCACCTGACCTGCAAAAGGTGGCGCTGTCAGTGCAACATTAGCCGGAGGAGCAGGCGCAGCCACGGCGTGAACGGCCAGTAGTCCAAGGATCGCAAACACGATACGAAGGTTAGGTTTTGGCAAAAGGCGGCTCATGAGAGGGTTGGTGGTCAGGGCTGTTTTATCAAACGCATTCGCAGAAGCCTAGACATTTCAACGAATCGTCGGCGGCCTGCTACTTGGTCACTGGGTGGTCACTGGGACAGAGCTGCTTTCACAGCGATGGCCGCCGAAAATGCCGTGATCGGACGGAGGCGGATGTTGCGGAAATAGACCTCTGAGCCTGCGAGGCTGCGCATCCAGACATTCCAGAAAGCGCCATGTTTGCCCGTGCAGTGGTAGAGCAAGCCGCTATCTCGTGCTCGGTCGAGCCGTGGTGCCCACTTCTTTTCGCCGAACTTCACCTCAAAAGAATAATGGTAGTCGCCGTATTCTTTGAGCGTGGTCAGGCCACCGTAGATTTCGCCTGTGATCTTGAGCACAGGTGTTCCTTCCTCTTCGATCACCGTGAAGACCTTCTTCGGATCGTTGTTCAAGCCTAGCGGTGTGCCTTTATTGTAGTTGTCTGACTGCGGCGTGCCTGGGGGTAGTCCCTCTACACTCTGATTTTTTACCACCCAGTTTTTACCGGCTGCTGTTCGGAAAGTAAGATGGAGCACGATTGGGATTTGAGTTTGGATTGAGAACAATGGCTGGCCAATGTCAGCGTCTTGGCTCAGCGGGTGACACGGTTCAGCGAGTTCCCACGGATCTGACTATTCGACGCCCTTTTTCTTACCGGCCTTGCGCATGGCTCTTTTGTCATCCTTGTTGGTGGGGGAGTCAGGCTCGTTGTGCGCAGGCAGGAGTGCTTTGAACTTGGCCATGATTTCCTTGGATTCGGGATTGGCGGCCAGGTTTTTGTGTTCCAGCGGGTCGGTGCTGTGGTCGTAGAGTTCCTCTGCGCCATTCGCTTTGCCGCCATACCAGGTGTAGCGGTAACGGCCATCGGTGAGGGAATGGTTGCTGAACTGGTAGGTGGTCAGGGTGGGATGATTCCACTCCATCTTCGGGTCCTTCAGCAAGGGCACAAAGCTGCGTCCTTCGTTCTCCGCATTGGGCGGGAGGCCGCACAACTCAACCAACGTGGGATACATATCGAGCAGGTTGACGACGCCATCGCATTTGACGCCGGCGGGAGTCATGTCGGGCACGCGGACCATGAAGGGTACGCGGTCAGACTCTTCCCAGAGGTCGGTTTTGCCGTATTTGGTCTTTTCGCCCAGATGCCAGCCGTGATCGCCCCAGAGCATGAGGATGGTGCTGTCAGCATGCTGGCTCTTCTTCAATGCATCGAACAGCACACCCAGACAATGGTCCACGTAGCTGATGTTTGCGAGGTAGGCGCGTTGCGCTTGCTTGTGCATGTTGGCTTTGTCGATCGCGTCAAACGAGCCAATCGAAGATTTGAACAGGTGCTTTCCATTCGCGTCCACGATGTCGTTGAGATCGTCGCGGAAGATTTCGACCGGCTTGATGGTTTCCAGCGGATAGAGGTCAAAAAACTGCTGTGGGACGAACCACGGCAGATGCGGTTTCGAGATGCCCAGGGCCATGAAGAATGGCTTGCCATCGAAATCGCGTTTGAGCTGATCTGCCGCCCATTGGCAGGCGACATAGTCCTTCGTCTCTTCGACCGCGGCCTTGCAGGCTCCCCACTTCGTCACTTCCTTTTCCTCACCTTTCTCCTGGCCCTTTTCGTCGGCTTTTTCGCCTGAGGCGGATGACGGAGATTCCTCCCAGAGCATGCCTTTGTTGCGTCCTCCGCCTTCAGCGAACTCTTGGAACGCCCATTGGCCCTCATCCATCCCTTCAGACGTCGGATGCTTGTGGAAGATCTTTCCCGTGGAGAGTGTGTGGTAGCCGTTCTTGGCGAAGTATTCGGGAAGGGTGACCACATCCTTGGCTTTCGGGGCTTTCTTCAGGTCTTGAGTGTTGCCGTAAATGCCCGTCGTGGAAGGGCGTTTGCCGGTCAGGATCGCCGAGCGACTCGGGCAGCAAACCGTGGATGCGCAATAGGCCTTGTTCATCACCATCGCCTGCTCTTTGGCGAGCCGGTCAAGGTTCGGCGTGATCGCCTGTGAGTTGCCGCCGAAGCATCCGACCCAGTCGTTCAAGTCGTCAACGGCAATGAAGAGGACGTTGTAGGGCTTGGTGGGCTTGTCTGGGCTCGTTTGAGCGCCTGCAACGGATGCCATCAAGGCGCTGGCGAGAATGAGGTGTTTGAGCTTCATGGTGATTGGCAGGTTAGCGAGTGACGCGATTCAGGGAGTTCCCTCGTGAATCGAAATGCTCGAGCGTGAGCTGTTCGGCGGCAGCGGTGATTTGGAGGAAGCCACCTTGCGGTGTAGCGGAGGTGTAAGGCTGTTTGATGAGAGCGTCTGGATCGGAGCCGTTCTTGGCTCCGGGCGCGACTCCCATGCGTGAGTTTTCATCATTCAAAGCCCCACAGGCGAACTCCTCGATGCCGGAGGGATGAATGCTGTGGTATTGCCAATGACGGTCACCGCAGATGAGCTTGAGGTTATCAATCTTGTTTTCTTTCAACCAGGCAAAGAAGGCATCGGCTTCGTGACGAAAGCCGCTGATGTCGGCGTGGTTATCGATCTTCTTTTTGTCGTCGGGGCCGACCATGGGAGTGGGCGAGATGATGATCTTCCATTTCGCATCGCTGGCCTTGAGTGTGGCTTTAATCCATTCAAGCTGCTCGGTGCCCCAGAGTGATTTTCCCGGGCCATCGGCCATTTCATTGGGCGAGCGATAGTCACGGCCTTCGGTGAGCCAAATTTGCAGGTTCTTGCCGACGCGATGGGTTCGGTAGCTGGGGCTTGGAACAGGCAACTGCTCGCGGAACATATCGATGCCGGTCTTTGGCAAAGGCAGCTCGCTGCTGGTGTTATCGCTTTCGTTGTATCGGAAGTCGTGATCGTCCTTTGACCAATAAGTCGGCACGTGACGGAAGAACTCAATCATGCGCGGAAAGCGAAACTGCTCATGCCAGCACTTGCGCAGTTGTGGTACCGTCTTGGCCACACGAAGCGGGTGGTCGTAATAGACAATGTCGCCCGTGCCGATGAAGAAGTCAGGTCGCAGTTTCAGCATGGTTTCAAAGGAGGGAAAGCCGAGTCGCTTATCTTCCGACGTAGCTGTCTCCGGCCCGCTGGCCTTGCCTTTCTTGCCGAGCATGAACTTGTTGTAGTTCATGCAACTGCCCACGATGAACTTCACCGGCGTGTCGGTCTCACCGCTCGGCAAGGTCTTGAAGGAACACTCCGGACCTGGCTTGGCACTTGCTTCCGAGCTGCCAAAGACCGGGCGGCAGTAGTAAGCCGTGTTCGGTTTGAGAGAGGTGAGTTCAGCGCGGAGAATGAAGTCACTGTCATCACTCGCAGCCTGAAACATCGTGCGGTGAGCAGCACTGAAATCCACCTTTGAGCTCCATTCGAAGCAAACTATCCCGTTGGCACCTGGAAGGTCACCGTTTGCATCGAGTTCCGTGGCGCTCGTTAGTCGCGTCTGCAGGCGGGCGGTGGACTGTGTGACTTCACCACACATGGTGCCTTGCCCGAGGTAGGGAGCTTGGGCATCTGCGGCGTGAAGGAGCTGACGTTGCCACACCAAGAGTGGGAGGGCTTTGAGGATTTGGCGGCGGGCTGTCTTCATTGGTTGGGGAGATCTCGATAGCAGATCAGCGGGTCAAAAAGGGCTCACTGCACACCACGGCTTCAATCAGTGAGCGCAGGCCGTATTCTTTCATGGGCAAATCAGCGACGATCTTCTCTACGGTGGCCTCATCGAGAGCTTCGATGCGGCGACCGCAGGCATAGGTGAGGAGGCGGTCGGTGAGCATGTGGGCGAAGAGGGCTTTGCGTTGAACGAGGATCTTTTTCAATCCGGTCACGTCGTCGAACTTCTCGCCGCTGGGCAGTTCACCGCTGGAGTCGATCTTGGTCTTCTCGATGCGTGGACGCCAGTCGCCGATGGCGTCGAAGTTCTCCAGGGCGAAGCCAAGCGGATCGATTTTCTGATGGCAGCCGTAGCAGTTCGGCGATTCGCGATGCTTGCTCAGCAGCTCGCGCATGGACTTGGCTCCGCGCACATCGGGATCAATGGCGGGCACATCATCGGGTGGCGGTGGTGGCGGTGTGCCGAGGATGTTTTCCAGCAGGAAAACGCCGCGTGTGACGGGTGACGTGTCGATGCCGTTGGCGGTGATCGTGAGCACGGAACCCATGCCAAGCAAGCCACCCCGTTTGTTGTTTTTGAAACTGACTTTACGGAACTCGTGCGCTTTGGCGGGAGCGCCCAACTCGCCGAGTTCGTAGTGTGTGGCGAGCGGTTGATTGAGGAAGCTGTAATCGCTATCGAGGAAGTTTACGATGCTGGCATCACGCTCGATGAGGTCGCGCATGAACATCCGAGTCTCTTGCTTGAAGGCATCCTGGAAACCCTTCGAGTAGTATTCCTCGAACTCGCTGCGGTCTGGCGGCATGCCACCGAGGTTACGGAGATTCAGCCAGCTATCGAGAAAGCCTGCCACGAAGGCATCGGAACGTGAATCGTCAAGAAGGCGACGTGTCTGCGCGATGAGAACGTCTGGCTTCGTGAGGTCTTGGCTCAGCAGTTCTGCATCCGGCATCGTGGACCAGAGGAAGTACGAAAGCCGTGAAGCCAGCGCTTGATTAGAAAGCCTCTTGGAGTCCTGTTTCGTCTCCTGAGAAAGATAGACAAAGCCTGGTGAGCAAAGCGCGGCCTTCAATGCTGCTTTGAAGCCATCCAGCGGCGTGTGCCCCGTGCTGATCCGTTTTTCAGCGATGGCCATGAGACGATCCATTTCGTCTTTTGAAGCCGGACGACGATAAGCACGCTCCGCAAAGGTCTGGAGCAGCTCTCGCATGTTTTCTGGTGAGAAGCCTTGTTTGCCCAAAACAGCCTGCTGAGGCGCGGGCGGCCATTGGTCATGGATCGGGCCGCGAATCTTGACTTCATCAATGCGGATGTGAGGGAACTTGCACACATGCAACGTGACCTGCTTGGCCTCAACGATTCCGAGCTTGCCTTCGTCGTCCTCGCTGATGAACTGCGGCCATAGATCCTTGTGGTAGTCAGCAATCTTGAACCAGGTTTTGCGGATGTCTTCAGGCCCATTCGGGAAGACGAATCGGGGCGTGTGCCCAGCATCAAGCCAGACCGTCATTGTGCGCCACTCGGATTCGCCGTCATTCAGAGCGAACTCAGCCAGCATCGGCTGTTGCGGATGTGGGAGTTCGAGCGGGCCGAATTTGGCATCGCCCGGCACGATGCCGAATCGGAAAGGCTCGCGAATATCGGTGCCGAAGATTTCAGGATCATATGGATGCTGTCGGTTCATGGCCTTCACCAGCACCTGGATCTCATAAAAGCCGTCCGCAGGCACACCTTCCTCGAAGTCGTTGATGAAGCCGAAACCTGCGGTGTGCTTGTCTGAGTCCATGCACTCCATCACGAGCAGGTGACGGTTGTCATATTCGTTTCGCTTTTTCTCGGACTTCGCTTTGGTTTTGAACTCACCTTTGAAGTGCCACACCTGCTCCTTCGGCTGCTTTTGATGAGCGAAGACTTTTTCCACCACGGCATCGGCGGCGTCGAGGTATTGATCGAGGAGGTAGCCAGAGGTTTGCAGCACATCGCCGAGGTTCTCCATGTGCTCTTCGGATTGATCGCGGGGGAACTTGGTGGTCGGATCAAAGGCGGCCATGTTCAGTGAGAACAAATCGCCGATGGTGTTGATGTATTCGTGACGGTTCAATCGACGCAAAACGGCGCTGCCACCCGTGCTGGCGAGCGTTTCGCGGCCTGTTGTGAGGGCTTGCGTGAGTTGTTCGATGATGGCCTTTTGCTCATCGGCCGAGGGCTGCTTCGATTTCTCCGGCGGCATTTCACCGAGGTTGATTTGATCTAGGATGTCTTTGAGGTCGATCAGCGTGTCCACCTTGGCAACAGGCAGCGCGAGTGTGTCGAAACGGCGGTCGCCTTTTTGTTTCTCAGAGCCGTGGCAGTCGTTGCAGTAGGTGGAGAGGAACTCAGCAGGGCCGGCAAAAAGATGGGCTGTGAGGAGCAGTGAGAACAGCTGTCCCCATTGTTTGGCGGAGGTTCGTGATGGCAGCATGCTTGTGCTTGATTTTGAGAGTCGTGTGATACTTGAAATAGGTCCTATTTGTCGTATTCGACCTATTGGTCTTATAAGAGGCCTGAGAGCGTGCCCGTGCTGGTTCCAAAGGCATCCACCTCCGCTCCAAAACGCTGTAGCATCGACAGATAGAGATTGCACAAAGGTTGCTTGCCCAAGCCGTTCACTGGATAGGCCTTGTGCTCACCATGTTTGATGCCACCTCCAGCCAGGATGATTGGGAGGTTGGTGTTCTGGTGAGAGTTCGCATTGCCCATGCCGCTGCCGAAGAGGACCATGGAATGATCCAAAAGCGTGCCACCACCGTCTTGGATGGACTTGAGCTTCTCCAAGAACCTCGCAAACTGCTCCACCTGATAGCGCTCCATCTTGATGAGCCCCTTAATGGCGTCCTCGCGCTGACCATGATGGGAGAGACCGTGGTAGCCACCGTTCAAGCCGAAGGCTGCCGCTTCAAAATCACCGCCGATCTCCAGCGTAGCGATGCGTGTGGAATCTGTCTGCAAAGCGAGGGCGATGAGGTCATACATCACGGGCAGATCGGAGACGAAGTCCTTGTTGTTTGGCTCGTCGATCTTTGCCTCAGGCTTCGGCACATGCGCCCACTTGCGGCGCAGTTCGATCTGCTTTTCCACATCGCGGACCGAGGTGAAATACTCGTCGAGCTTTTCTTTGTCGCGCTGAACGAGCTGACGCTGGAGAGACTTCGCGTCGCCCTGCACGGCGTCGAGGATAGAGCCTTTCATATCCAATCGATCCAACGAGGCGGCGATGTCGGCAGAGCCATCGGAGACGAAGAGTTTCCGAAACAACTCACGGGGCGTGGAGATGGGTGGGACGCGAGTGCCGCTGCGAGTCCAAGACATGAGACAGCCACCGTGGATACCGCTTTCCGAACCCAGCGCAAGCGTGGGAAAGCGAGTGGCTCCGCCCAGGGTCTCGGCAGCTCGTTGATCAAGCGTGATATTGCCCTCCGGCATGCCTTTCGCATCAGCAGTGCGCACGCCACTGAGGAAGGAGCTCATGGCAAAGTGACCACCCTTCACTCCATGATCGAGGCCGGAATAAAGCGTGAAGTCTTTTTGATGCGGCTTCAGCGCCTGCACGGAATCCGGCAGGTCGTAATCCGCGCCTGTTTTCGTGGGAAAGAACGCAGGCGGATAAAAGCCGAGGAGATTGCCAATGCAAACCATGCGCATCGGTGACGATGCCGCAGTGGCTTTGGCAGAAACACGGCCTGTGAGCGACTCCAGGAATGGCAGAGCCATGCTGATACCGGTGGAGCGGAGGAAGAAGCGGCGATTGAATGCGGAGGTCATAAATTTGAATCAGGGAAGCGGGGTTTCCGAAGAGAGCAGTGCGACCTGCACCTCATCAAGGTAATGCACGGAAGCAGGCCTTGATGGAACCTCAGGCGGGACGGCACCGAAGATGAGCACCAAGGTCGTTGAGCCTGGGGGCAGGCGCAGGGTCATCGAGAAGGTTTGCCAACCATGAGAACCGGGAGCGGTGTCAAAGCGCTGCGATTCGGACACGACGCCATCACTTTCCACTTTGGACCAAAAGTTCTTTGTAGCCTGTGCGGGCGCTTCATCGAGAGCGATGGCACGAATCAGGTATCGCGAGCTAGCTTCGCTGTCCGTGGCGCAAAATGAAGCCGACACTTCCACTTCGGCATCGCCTGTCATGGCAGCAGCAGGAAGAGAACGCAGATCGAGCACCTGATAGGCACGCGAGGTGTGATTCTTCACGTCCTTCTCACGTGGAATCGGCTCCAATCGCAGCATATGCTGTCCGGCCAAAGGCGTCACGTTCCCGTCCGCAGGCACAACCTTGGCGTCATCCATGCCCCATTGCCCGGCCTGAGACGGCAGGCCGTCGTTCAGGATCTGCTTCGTAGCTTCCAAACCGGCATCAAAGACACTCAGCGGCATCTTTTTCACCGCCGTCCGCTGCACCACAAACCCAAAAACCATCGACGTGCAAAACATGCCAAACACAATCCCCGCCGCTGCTGCGGTGAGTGGCCGCCAAGTGAACCAGCGGGTTCGATGCGGAAGTGCTGTGAGCGAGGGACATGGTGCCGCTTTGGCCACTGTGCCCAGCGCCACGTCGAGATTTATATAGCGCAGGTACGCTTCGCGGAAGTCGGGGTCTTCGCGCAAGTTGGCTTCCAGTTGTTTGAGTTCCTCTGATGAGGCGTTTCCATCGCGACTTTGGCGGATGATTTCGAAGCGTGGATCGTTAGTGTTCATGTCAATTCTTCGGTAGCGAGTTCACGACGTGTGCAGTCCATGAGGGTTAGGCGAATGCGATGCAGGGCTTTATAGAGCGCCATCGCGGTGCGGCCCAGTTGTCTTGCGAGGTGATCGATCTTTATCCCGGGCGAATAAGCTGTCCGCACAAGATACCGCTGGTCTTCGGGCAGCTTTTGCAGGCAGGTGTCAAGCGCCCGGCGTTCTGCCTCGAGCGAATCTGATTGCTCCAAGACAGTCTGCGCGAGCAGTTTAAAGACTTCGTCCCCAAATGTGTGCCGGTCTCGTGCGCGGTCCCTCCTGAATGCCAGTGCCTCCATGCGTGCCACGCCGAAGGCCCAGCGGCAGAAGGCCTCGCTGTCCATACTCGGATCAAACTTTCGCCAAAGCACCACCGCGACTTCCTGCATCACCTCTCGCTCCTCATCATGGTTGAACAATAAAGAGCGCACAAACACGCGCAAAGATTCCTCGAGCCCCATGAAGAGGCGGAGAAAATGATCCTGTTGCACTATGTCGGATTCCGTCATTCAAGAGAGATGCTCCATTAAGGGTCGGAATTTGCCGGAAAATCTTCACTTTTTTTCGTGCTCGAATGGTTGCCAAGCATGGAACATGGGAACGACACGCGTGGCGGCGCGGCGTTGGTTGTCATCACAGCGATGGAGTCCGTGTCATTGAGGAGCGAAATGGTGTCTGCTCATGCCTCGGGATCCTGCATGGTGATGATGCTTCCACGGTTAACGTCTTTGCGCATGTGCAGGCAGCTCGGAACGGCTTCGAGGCCTTTTTTAGACCGGTTCTCAAAAAAATTGTCATTTTAATCCAGCGGCCTCAGTGGCAAGGGAGTCGCGCAGATCAATAGCGGGCAAGCGGCTGACGCAGCCAATGAGGCTGCTCCGCCGCTGGGCAAGGTGTCATGCATTTCGAGAACCGGTCTAGGTCCAGAATCGGCAGGCTTGCCCTTTTCCACGCTGAGGAGGGTCTTTGCCGGAAAAGGTAGTTCCATCAGGCCAAGCCTCACCTGGCGCTGATACGCACCCGGAAAAACTGCTGGGGTCCCGAGACAGGGCCGGAAAGTGTGATGGCACCGCCCTGGGTGGGCAGGCCATGATTGCCGGGGATGTCCCAGGTTGTCCATGTCATCAAGTCGGTCGAGGTTTCGATGACGGCGCTGCGGTTGGCGGGCAGACTGAAGGTGAGGCTGGCCTGCGTGCCGTTATTGGTCAGCTGTGGATTAAGGAAGGCGGTTCCCTTGCGGGGATCGGTTCCGGCGAGGTATTCGGACTGGTTAATGGCGCCATCCGCATCGGCATCCTCGTCTGGCGCTCCTTCGAGGCTGGTGGTGTTGCCAAAGTTGGCCAGCCGCCAGTCTGAGTAGCTTTGCTGGGTGGGCAAGGCTGCGTTAATCCAGGATTCGAGTAAGGTCAGCGCTGGCTGGTCGAGTTCGCTGGTAGCGAGCGGTGGCATGCGGGTGAAGCCGTTGAACGCTCCGGTGCGATTGTAAATGATGCTGTGCAGGGTGCTGCCGGGCACGATCAGGCGATTGGCGGTATTACCGCCATTGTTTGCCGCCGGGGTGTTGATGAGAAGCGTCTGGTCGAGGGTCAGCTCCGGGCGGCCATCCCAGGGGGAGGTGCCGCCAGTGCCGCCGGCTTTGTGGCAATAAGCGCAATTGACCGCAAGGTAACTGCGCACGCGGGCCTCAATAGGAAAGGCACTCTCAGTTGGCCGGAGATGGCGCGGAAGGAGGTTGGGCGATTCGACGGCGTTGGCAAAGTAGCCCGCACTTTGCAGGAGCGTGAGCTGATTTCCGGTGAAGCCGTTCATCGTGCCTGTGAGATTGAACTGGCGGGTGTTCGAGGACAACGCGTGACCGGCCTGCGGGGTGTGGCAAGTGAGGCAACTGGCCCGGCTCGGGATGCTCCAGCGCTGCACGCGCGGGGTGCCGTTTTCGACCACGTTCAGGTCAAACTCCACGCCTTCCTCAGGCACGAGTGTGGCTTCCGTGCCGGCGTCGTTCCAGCGGTAACTGACACCGTAGGATCCACCGGCATTGCGGACGAGCAGCCGGGTCTCCAGCCTTCGCCGGGTGGCGGGATTGCCGCGCGTGAGGTCCATGTCGAAGTGCTTCACCCACACCTGGCCGGTGGGAAAGCTCCACTCGCCATCCCGGCTCCAGGTCATCGTGCTCGATAGCGCAGGGATGGTGAACCAGCGCCGCTTCTCCGCGAAGTCGCTCCAGAAGGGCAGGTTCACCGAGTAGGAGACGACACCGGGATTGGGAGAAAGATCCGCCAAGTCCGCGAAAACTCCCGTCTCGCTCAGCGTCGCCGGATAACCTGTGGACGGCACGCCACCGATCAGGCGGCGGATGCGATCCGAACTCAAGTTTGCCATCAAGACATCGCCGTTGGACGGGTCACGCCCAAAGGCGACAATGCCGCCTTCGCCCGTGAGCCGGACCGGTGTGGTCGCCCCATTCGCACCGCTGCGTCGGATGCTCCAGATGTTCCCAGATACATAGTCCGCATAGATGTAAGAACCCACCAACGAGGGAAACCGAGAGCCCCGATAAACGATCCCGCCCGTGATGGAGTTTCCCTGGGTGGGACCGCTTCCTCGCGTGTAATCGTGAATCGGACGGGTCCCGAAGAGAGTATCGAAATTGGTGGGAGCCTGTGCCGACTTCGGACCGTTCACGGAGCCTTCCCTGAGCGCCCAGCCGTAGTTCCCGCCTCGCGTGACGATATTGATCTCCTCACGCTGCCCGCCTCCCACGTCGGCGACCCAGAGATCGCCACCGACTGGGTCAAACGACATGCGCCAAGGATTGCGCAACCCAGAGGCCCAAATCTCGGAACGCACAAAGGGCAACTCGCCCGAGGGAATCGCCGTCCCGTTGAACGTCCCGTTCCAATTCCCGCCAAGGCTGGTGTGGACGTAGGGATTGTCGATGGGAATGCTGTAGCGGGCGATCCCGCTGTCCCGAATGACCGCATCGGGCGGCGGGCTGGAGGGATAATCGACCGGGTTCGGGTTGGCGTTTGGCTCCAAGTTGCCAGGGCGTTTATCGACATCGATCCGCAAGATGGAGCAGAAGAGATCCTTGGTGATGCGTTGGCTATTGTTCCTTGCGTCGCTTTGATCTCCTTCATCCCCAGTGGAAATGTAGAGGTATCCGTCCTGCCCGAAATGGAGATCGCCGCCGTTGTGATTGTTCACCTCGTCGAGTTGTTCGATCAAGACCAGTTCGGAGGCCGGATCGGCAGCGTTAGGGTTTCCCGCCTGAGTGGTGAAGCGCGAGACGCGATTGTAAATGACACCGCTTCGCGCCGGCGTATAGAAGAGGTAGAAATACCGATTGCTGGCATAGTTCGGGTGAAAGGCCAGTCCCAGCAAACCGTTCTCGCTGCCGGTGTCGAGGGATTCTCCGCGAGAGGTCAGGAGCGTGGGGAGATCGAGAAACGTCGAAGCGGTTGGTGTGGCGGCATTGGTGTTGGGAATGACCCGCAGGAGCCCCCCTTTTTGACAGACGAAGAGCCGGGACGTTTCGCCGGGAGGAGTCGCCAGCGTGGTGGGATCGGTAAACGTGATCGGAAAGGCATCGACGAGTTGGTAGCTCGTGGGAGGCGGCGACGAAGGCACATTGACCGTGGGTGCTGCCAGGCGCAGATTTGGTGAAAAGGTGATCGTTACGTTCGTGATCTCGGACTGACCGGCGGCATTGATCGCCCGATACGTGATCGTATCCGTGGCTGGATTTCCCGTGGTATGGACATACCGAATTCGATTGAGCTCATCAACGACGACGGTTCCGAACTGCGGCCCTTGAGCAATCGTGACGAACAGGCCCCCCGTGTCGTTCGCCAGCACGGGAATTGAGGCTTTGGCACCAGGGTTTAAGATGATGGCATCTGACTGGGCCACGGGTAGAGCTGGATTCGCTCCTCTGGCAAAGCTGGCGTTGATTTCGAGCTGTGTCAGAGCCTGATCGTAGAGGCGAACTTCGTTGTAGCGAATGTTTGAGGTCCAATCGTTCGATCCCTGCGACCGTCCCAGCCAATTGTTCACGTCCTCTAGCGAGGAGAGCCGGAAATTCAGATCGATTGAGCGGACAAAGACCGTATCGCGATACCAAGTCAGGCGCCCGCCCGTCGCAGCGAAGGTCCCCACTCCGGCTTCATACGTCACGATGTAATGGTGTTCGGTCCCGGCCGAAGTCGGCAAAGACGTGTCTCCCTGGACGGGGGTGGCCCCATTGAGGCGCCCCTCCAGCCTTTGCGCATTCAATGCGGACGCACTGGTTCCTCGACTGATGTTCAAATTGATGCCGTCACTGGCGCTGGTCGATCCGGCACTCGTGGTGGAGGTGTTGGTGATCTCGCCCGCAGCGCCCCCTCCAACCCCTGCCGTGTTAACGCGCCCAAACTCGAAAAGACGCTGGTTGTTCTGCATCGACACCGCCGTCGCCCAAATCTCCACGGTGAGATTCGTCTTGCTGGAGATAATCCCATTCGGCAGGTCGATGTAGGCGGAGATGACGTTCGCGGCTGCCGTTGAAGCAGCCCCGCTTCCTGGCAGCGTTAGGGCGGTTCCCGTGAAACTGGCGTTCACACCCACGATGGTGGCAGTCGCTCCTCCGATGGAGTCCGCCATCGTGGTTCCGGGGCTCGCAGCGCCGGATGGCTGATTGAAGGACCAACGATTGGTGATGACGGCCGAAACCGGAGACAAACCGGCCATGCAAAAGCCAAGGACGAGGACGATTTTCTTCATGTCTGCTGGGTGTTGCAGTTGGAGTTACGACAGAACTTGAGGGTTGGGATTTAGGAATAGTTGATGATGACCGATCTCACCTACATCAAAAGGCCGGGGCCGCAGGGACCACTTTCGCAACGCCAACCGCAACGCGACCAGCGCGTTGGTGCGACCGTTGCCAACGATGAGAGAGTCAATCGGTTGGGTGGAACCTCCTGGGGACATTCGCTCAGTGTGGCGGTATTCCCTCTCTGGAGATAGAGTAACCGCGACACTTTTTGGAAGAATCACGTCACTGCTCTGCTGTGCGGAACCGGCTTCGATACTCGCGCGGCGTCATGCCCGTCTCGCGGCGGAACTCGCGCCCGAAATGGCTTTGATCGCAAAAACCGTGCGCTGCGGCGATTTCCGCGATGGACTGCTCCGAATACACCAGCGGATGACAGGCCATGCGCACGCGCAGCCGTCGCAGGTATTGCTGCGGTGAAAGGAAAAAAGACTCACGGAATCGCCGCTCCAGCACGCGCAGAGACACCCCCGCATGCCGCGCCAATTCCGCATTCCGCACCGGCAGCGAGACACGCTCGCGCAGGTACTCCAGCGCCCGTGCCATCGACGTGTCCGCCGTCGCAAGGAACTCCGCGCGCCTGCCCAACGGACGTGCCACCCCCGCAGTGCCGACAATGCGCCCGCACTCGTCGTGCAACGGTACCTTGTCCGTCACACACCAGACCGCCGTGTGGTCGAAGCGCCCCACTAGTTCGATGCGGTTCATAATGCTCTGCCCCTTCAGCACCCGCTCGTCATCCATCTGGAACTGCGCTGCGATATGCCACGGAGACAACTCGCCATCCGTTTGTCCGAAAGCCTCCGCCACCTCCGTGAATCCATGATCCTGAAGGCACGCGCGGTTCATGACCAAATAACGCCCTGCGCGGTCCTTCACCCAAAACTGCACTCCAGGCAGATGTTCAAAAAGCTCCAGCAAGGATTGACACCGCCAGCCATCTGGTAGGGCGCTGCAGGTCTTGTCGGGCCGTTGGGACTTCATGCAGAGGCTACGGTAGGAAAGGCATTCGCGAACTGGACGGCGGACACCGGGGATTGCGCGGCCCGAAGGAACTTCAGCCGATGCAGAAGAGGCGGGCATGCTGTTATTGGGGGCATCCTTCTACCGATGCTAGCTCTGCATTCCCTCTAAATCATACAAGAAATAACCTAAACTACGATTCGCTTTTCTCACTGTTTGACCGAGCGCCAGGTCTGTCGAGGCGAATGTCACGGAACGCCGCCGGATTGAGGGGTGGTAATTGTCGTGCACGATCTGATTGCATACACCAGCGCTCCGCCCCCAGCGTCCTCGCATGGTCCGCCGTGACCTTCACCATCAGGTCAAAGACCTCAGCCTGTGAAAACAGCAGAAACCGCCAGGGCAGGCAGGTCTTTCAAGATGACAAGGTGTGCCATCTGTTAAGCGATTAACGGCTCTGAATCCGAGCCAGCAAATCCGCCGTTTCCTGAGCGGTTAGCGCGGCCTCTAATCCCTCTGGCATCAGGGAACGCGAAAGCGTTTTCACGGTGCGAATCTTGGCTCTCGGCACTGGAACATCCACGCCGCCAGGCAACCGGAGACTGAAACCGCCAGGAGTTTCGGCAACAAGCAGACCCGCCAGCACACTGCCATCTGTCTGGGTGATCTCGGTCGTAACGTGGCGCTGTTCCACCGCTTTATTGGGATCGAAAATGGCTTCCAAGATCTGCTCCATCGGTTTGGCGGCCACGGTCTCGAGTTTCGGCCCCACATCAGCACCCGACCCGTTCAACTGATGACACGCCATGCACGCCTTTTGATACACTTGCTCTCCTCTGACCGCGTCTCCCCGGAGTTTGGAGACTTGTTCGAGGTAGCGTTTCACGACCGCCATCCGATCCGGGTTGTTGCGGGTGATCAAAGGCAGATTGGCGGCTGCAGCCGGGGTTTCAGCCTCAGGAAACCAACTGGCCAGTTCAGCCGGATGGACGTCATTGCTTCCCGCCGCATTCAGTGCCACTCCACGCACTTGGGGATGAAAAGTCCGCATGAGGTCCAGTAGCGCTGGTCGATGCGCTTCCTCTAGCAAGGCCGCCGTCCACGCCGCTTGAAGACGCACCCCGTGGGACTGCGCTGCCTCCTGCGAAAGAGCCAAAAGCCAGGGCAGAGCCGTTCGATCCCCAGACTCCAGCAGCTGTCGCTGAGCGGTATCACGCTGCCAACGCTGGGGCGAACCCATGGCAGCGGCAAGATCTTCCAGCAATCGATGTTTCCCTTCTCGAGCCGAGGGACCTTCAACGCGAAACACGCGCCCGCGATCCTCCCCTGCACGCAGATTCAGGCCCTTGACCATTTCTGGTGGGATCCACTCCGGATGCTCCAAGACCAACCGATACATGTCCACGATGTACAACGCCCCATCGGGTCCTTCACGGATCATCGTGGGCCGAAACCAATGGTCCGTGCTGGCAACAAACTCCGTCTCCAAATCCTCGGGATGCCGGGTGCTGATGAGCGGAAAACGGGAGTAATCCAGCACATCTCGGCGGATCAAATGGTTCGCAGGCTCGCAGATCAGCAGGCAGTCGAGTTGACCATCGAACCAGGGCATGGGCGAACAGGCCGCCGTGAGAACATGAGTCGCCCCAGCCCAGTTGAACCGACGCACAGGTGGGCTGATCGTGAAGACTCGAGTGTCAGTATTCAGCACCGAACGCACCGACTTAGCCACCCGGTCTGTATGCTGTTCCAAATACCTCATGGGCACGTGATAATGCCAGCCCAGGGTGCTGTTATTGTTTCCAAACCAATTGCCGCAATCATCCCGCCATTTGCCATACTGAGAACGCCCGGTTTCAAGCCGGAACTCGCCTGAGACCGGATGAAAGCTGAAATCGTGCGTGCCCAGTTTGATCTTGGCTCCCGTTTTCAAACAAGTGATGTCTCCGCCGCTGTCGCCATTTGCACCGTAAAACCAACCATCCAGCCCCCACGCAAAGCCATTCACCAAATGCTGCGGATTGCCCGCAGTAAAGCCGGTAAACCAAGCCTCGCGCCTGTCACACACGCTATCACCATCTGTATCCTTGGCGTATAGGATGTCCGGAATCGCCGAAATGAAAACGCCCCCATCCCAAAAGGCCAGCCCTGTGGGATGCCGCAGACCTTCCAAAAAAAGGGTGGCCCGGTCATAGTCACCGTCCGCATCCGTGTCCTCCAAGATTTTGATTCGCCCATCTTGCAGGGGTGAAACTTTCTCCTGCCCGCTGCGGCCATCGGAGGTCTTTTCCCCTGGTGCAAAGGGGTAGTCTCCCATCTCCACCACCCACATTCGCCCTTGCGCATCCCAGTCCACAAAGATGGGATCCTGCACCAGTGGCTCATGGGCCACCAAACGGATCGTGTAGCCTGGCTTCACGCGCAGGGTTTTGAGCGAGTCCTCGGGCGACAGCGGTGCCGGCCCTGGCACACGCAAAAGCTCGGCCAACGGCATCAGCACAGCACCCGCTGCATCTCTCAAAGCCCCTTCTTCAAATCGCACCCCGGTGTTTTCACCCTTCGCATCCACAAGCAATGGCAGGCTGCCGGCATCACCAGCACGACCTTCACGCAGCACCTGTGTCCAACCCTTTTCCCACTGCACATTGGCCTTCGCTACGGGATTAAAGAGATAAACGCCATAACTTTTGGGATTCGAGATGAGCAGGTCCTCATGCCCGTCCCCATTCAGATCCACAAAAAGCAGCCCCCCCTGTTCAGCCGCCTCCGGCAGTGGCGCGATCTTTATCGCCGCCTCCGGCGTCAACCCACCCCGTGCAGAGGCAAGCATCAGGCTGCAGCATAGAAGTGTTTTGATCATTCGAAGAGGGAATAGAGAACGCAAAGAAAGCAGGCATAATCGAGCCTCATTTCGACAAACGGTCTAACAGATTCCGGGTGATTTGTTGCACCATTGGATCCCCACCCCGAAGGCCATGCGACCAGTCCGTCGTGCCGGCTGTAAAAACGGTGCCACCTCGTGTGTAAAGGCCCATGCAGGCAGCTCCGGTGCGGCCTTTTTCCCACCGTTCATACCATTC
This sequence comes from Verrucomicrobiaceae bacterium, assembly GCA_027487315.1. Lineage (GTDB taxonomy): Bacteria > Verrucomicrobiota > Verrucomicrobiia > Verrucomicrobiales > Verrucomicrobiaceae > JAGRPD01. Next base: position 62,907 of record JAIYDW010000249.1, read on the forward strand.
CGCATCATCGGGATGCCAGCGCACCGGGCAGGTGGCCAGCACCTCGAAAGACGCTGGCGTGCCATCGCGGCCGGTAGGATAGGGCACCCCATCCTTCCATTCCAGTTCGCAACCATCGCACTCGTAACCTACCACGGTATCCTGATCGCCAAAAAGATCCCCAGCTTTAAGCCCCGTTCCCGCCAGGACCCAATGCGCAGGCCGATGCACCTCATAAGCCGCTGGACCCTCCATAAACTGCCCATGACTGCGCCGATAGCCGCCCCAGAGAAAGCCGACACCCGTGAGCGCGTTCTCTGGCCGCTTCACCAGGTGATGGCTCCAAAGCGTGCTCAGCGTTTGAAAGTCCTGCGTCTGGAAGATCGGGTCGAGATGGTAGTTTTGTTTCCAACAAGTGAAGGCTCGCCCTTCATCCTCGCTGCGCACCTGCCAGCAACAGGTGTTGCCACTGAAGAATGCCACATTTCCACCCTCGCCGATCCAGTTCTCCAAATGGTCACGCATCGGGGCGGACCAATATTCATCATGACCCACACTGAGCACCAACTTGTAGTGCGCCAGCAACTCAGGATGCCATTCCAGATCCGAGTTGGCAGCGAACTCGAGCTCGTAACCATTCTCTTCCGCCCACTTCACAAAGGGCAGTTCCCAACGCAAAAACTGGGACGCTGCCGGCCTTTCAAAACTCACACGATGTCCCTGGTTATTGGAAAGACTGTTGTACGCATACACGCTGAAGCCTCCCCAGTTGTTGTAAGCGTTGTAGGTGTTGGTCGCCAGTTGCAGAAGGATCTTCGAACGACTGCCAGGCTGGGCGGTACGCACAATGAAAAAAGCGCTGCCCTCGGCGGTTCTTCGGCTGCGATGAGTCCACTTCCCCCCCGCATCAGACGTGCGAAAACTGATCTCGTAGTACCCCGACTTCCAATCCATGGCCACAGGCACCCGTAAGCTTTCTGGCCAACGACAGCCTTGGGAAGAGGCGTCCTCCGGCACCGGGTGGTTCACGCCCACCACCCCGGTCTTTTTCCAGACCACTTCCCGAACAGAACCCAACCTGGCGATTTCCACGTCGAACGTCGCCCCGCTGGTGCTGACATGCAGAGCGATTTCCCCACCCTGGACCACGCTGAGACGGGCAGCATAGCCCTCAATGAAGAGGGCTTTAGGTTCTGCGGTTGACGCCAGCGTCGGGGCAGCAACCAGCAGGGACAAACAGCGGCGTCTTTTCATCCATAAGCAACGAGAATCCAGCGCGGTAGCTTTCATTCCTGGCAATAGACCCTCCCGGCTCAGCAGAAGGCGATCTGTTCGACCCCTCTCCTTGCAAGATACCCCGACTGCCGCTATTGAAAGCGGCCCATGCTATCAGTCACTCAAGTCAGCAAAACCTACGCCGGCCGCACCCTCTTCAGCGGCGTGTCCTTTCACCTTCAGCGCGGAGACAAGGTCGGTCTCATCGGTCCCAACGGTGCCGGGAAATCCACGCTCTTCTCCATGCTGATGGGTGATGGCACACCCGACGACGGGGAAGTGCGCATGGAGCGTGGAGCCACCCTCGGCTTCCTGCCTCAAGAAAGCGCTCCCGTGGGAGATGACACGGTACTCGGTTTGGCCACCAGTCATGTCCACGACGAACACGAACGTTGGGAGATTGAACCCAAAGCCAAACGCATCCTGAAAGGACTCGCCTTTCGCGAGTCGGACTTTGACCGGAAAGCCAACACTCTCAGTGGTGGCTGGGTCATGCGTGCTCACCTCGCCCGGCTCCTAGTCCAGGAACCCGACTTGCTCCTGCTGGATGAGCCAACCAACCACCTCGACCTCGAGTCCCTCATCTGGTTTCAAGACTATCTCACCGGCTATCCAGGCGCCATTCTGCTCATTTCCCACGACCGTGTTTTCCTCAACGCCTTGTGTGACTCCATCTTCGAGATCGCCCAATCCAAAGTCACCCGCTACAAAGGCAACTATGACGACTACTTGAGGGAAAAGGCCGCGCGCGAGGAACAACTCATCGCCGCCTACGAGAATCAGCAAAAGGAAATCTCGAAGATGAAGGACTGGGCCGACCGCTTCAAAGCCAAAGCCAATTTCGCCTCCCGTGCCCAGGACAAACTCAAAATGATCGATCGAATGGAAAAGATCGAAGCTCCCGTCGCCGAGGACAAGAAAGTCAAGTTTCGCTTCCCCCAGCCGAAGCGTTCCGGCCAGCGCGTCGTTGCCATGAAAAACGTCGACTTTGCCTACGGTGACCTGCCCATTTACACGGGACTCGACTTCGAAGTGGAGCGTGGTGAGCGCATCGTCCTTGTCGGACCCAACGGTGCTGGTAAGTCCACCTTACTGAAGCTCCTCGCAGGTGTGCTCACCCCCCAAGGCGGCAAGGTCGAGCCCGGACACAACACCCAATTTGGCTACTTCTCCCAGTATCGCGGCGACACGCTGAACATGAAGCACACCGTGCTTCAATCCGCCATGGATCTTCCCAGTCGCCCCGGTGAGCAATTGGCCCGCACCCTCCTCGGCTCCTTTTTGTTTCGCGGTGACGATGTCTTCAAGCTCGTTGCTGTCCTCAGCGGTGGCGAAAAAAGCCGCCTCGCCCTCGTGCGTATGCTCCTGGAACCCCCAAACTTCCTCCTCATGGATGAGCCCACCACCCACCTCGACATGGGCAGCATCGACGCCCTCGTCGGAGCACTCGAAGACTACGAAGGCACCCTGGTTTTCATCAGTCACGACGTTCACTTCATTCGCAGCATGGCCAAGGTCGTCTTGCACGTCTCCGGTGGCCAGCTAACCCGCTACGCAGGCGATTATCAATACTACCTCGACAAGACCAAGGCCACGTCCGAGCGCGCCGCGCTGACAGCCAACGGTAACCTCGGCAACTACCAACCCAGCGCCATGCGAACCGCCGCTCCCACAAGCGGCGGCGGCGCCAAAAGCAAAGAACAAAAACGCCTCGAAGCTGAGGCCCGTAATGCCCGCAGCAAACGCAAACGCGAACTTGAAGCAAAAATCGAGGAAGCCGAAAGTCGGCTCGAGGCCATCGAAAAACGCAAGGGGATCGTCGAACTCGCTCTGCAAGATCCCGCCACCTTTGCCGACCCCGCCTTGTCCAGGACGCTCCAGCAGGAACTCGACGCATTAAGCACTGAGACGCACAAGAAAACGTCTGAGTGGGAAAAGGCCGCAGCTGAACTGGAACAATTGACCACCACGCCAGCCTGACCTCGACTCAAGCAAGGCGCCTGCGGTCCCTCAATTGCAGGCGGCCGTCCGCCTCGCGGATCAAATCGATCTCCTCACGCACGGCCTGACTCTTGGCGCTGGCACCATACTCGATCGTGACCCACGCCCGGTAGGTGCTGCTGTCAAACTTGAGCACACGAAACACGGGCTCCTGCCCGGGTCGCAAAAAACAGCGCAGGGGCACATGCTTATGTTGAGCGTTCCAAAGATGCAGCGCCGGCGGGAAATCATTCAATTCCGACAACGCCGCAAACACTTCTCGAATCTCCTCCTCGTTGTGGCGTCGCGTCAGTTTCGCCTCCGCAAATCGGCGCCTTACCTCCTCCAGTGCGGCTGCCAGCGGGTTCAGTCGCGCCTCCTCCATTTCGGCAATCAATCCTTCCGCATGCACTCGCATCGCCGCATGAAATACCTCCCGGTCAATCTCCCCAGCATCATACATCCGAAACAGGCGATTCGGTGGCGGCAATGGGTCCGGTAAAACAATCACAAGGCAAAGGGGCTGGGTTCATGCAACGGGCACCAGAGAACCCAGCAGGTCAAGTTCCAGGCCTCACCTCGTCGCCTCAAATAGCGATCCTTGCTAGACCCAGGCAAAACAAACGTTCCCAGTCGGACACACCATGAAAAGCTTCCTCACCCTTCCCCGGTTGCTCAGTGAAATCGTCCCCAGGTCTTCAAACCCGGGTCGAGCTTTGATGGGAATCAAGAGCGAATGATCGATCCAGAGTTTCGCATTCCCCAAGGCCGTCAATGGCTCTTCGCAGCCTTGTTTGGGGTAACCGTCTTGAGCTGCTTATGTCAAATCGCTTGGAGTCATCCGGCGGATCAAAGTGACATGCGAGTGCAGATCATGCCCAATCAACTAGTCGTACGATTCACCTTCAATCTTTTGACCATCACCCGATTCCTCCGAGTGGACGCCAATGGCGACGGCAACCTCGATTTCACAGAACTCAAATCGGCCGAGCAGCACTTGGTCGCTTACCTCAACAGCCATGTCAGGCTAGAAGTGAACCAAAAGCCTTCCAGATGGGGAGACCAGGCCCGTTTTGATTACCTCTGGCCAGACCCGCAATCCACATCACCCATGCCACCCGCTCAGTATGAAGGTCGCAACATGGACGTGACCTTTGAACTCGCCATCGAGCCCTTGATTGAAGACTTTTGGATTGGGTTTGAAATCTTCGAACAAACCGGAACGCTGCAAACCATTCGCGGCACCTATCTGCAGGATGGCCAGTCGTTAGAGGTGCCCTTCTCTTTTGAAGAGCCCGAGTACACCTACGATACGGGCTTTGTGAAAGCTCCAGCCAGCGCGCCAAATCTGACGCCGGATCACCAGGATTCATGGCGTTGGCATGTCGCCGGAGTGTTCATGCTGACCTCCGTGATCCTAGTCATCTGGTCGCGAAGAAAAAGCGAGGTTCACCGCACCAATGAACTTGTAAAGCCTCCCAAATCCTAGCGTAATGGTTGCATGTCAGATTTCACCTTCAACCGCCGCCGTTTTTTTCAGTGGAGTAGCGCAGCCCTTGCCGGAAGCTTTTTAAGCCGTGAAAACGCGGCGTTCGCGAACCCCAAAATCCCCAACGCCTTGGCGGGTCGGCTCTATAAAACGCTCAAAATCGGAATGATCAAAGTCGATGGCGGTCTCACTGCCAAGTTTCGCGCCGCCAAAGAAGCTGGCTTCATGGGCGTCGAACTGCAAGCCCCGGGCTACGATGTCGCTGAAGTTCGTCAGGCCATCGCAGACAGCGGTTTGCCAGTCGACGGAACGGTCTGCGCCAGCCACTGGAAGATTCGTCACACAAGTGCTGATGATGCCACCCGGGCCCAGGCACTTGAAGACCTCAAGCAAGCGATCCGTGATACCCACGCTGTTGGAGGTCACTCGGTTTTGCTTGTTGCCGGTAAAGGTGAAGACGGTCCGGAAACCGAAATCTGGGCTCGGTCCGTTGAAAACATTTCCAAAGCAGTCCCTCTAGCCGCTGAACTCGGTGTTTCGATCGTGATAGAAAACGTCTGGAACCAATTTTGCTATGACCACGACGGCGGCTCGGATCAATCCGCTGCCAAATTTGTTCAATACGTCGATGCCTTCAACTCGCCCTGGGTCGGCATGCAATTTGATATCGGCAATCACTGGAAATACGGCAGCATGGGCGATTGGATCCGGCAACTCGGCAAGCGAGTGATCAAGTTGGATGTCAAAGGATTCTCGCGGGCTGAGGGAAAATTCACACCCATCGGCCAAGGCGATATCGACTATGCGGACGTGCGCAAAGCCCTCCACGAGATTAACTTCCACGGCTGGCTCGCTGCTGAAGTAGCAGGCGGAGACTTCGATTATCTCAAAGGCGTCGCCCAGGAAATGGACGCCGCTTTCGGACTGTGAGGTGCCTCAGTCTTTCTCCAAAATCTCAAACAGATTGTGCCGACGGTCGGTCCAAACCGGAACGTCCAGCAGTACCTCATCAAAGGGTGATTCAGATGGATTGGCCTTCAGAAAAGCTTCATCGCGCGTCAGCAGAACATAGTCCGTGATTTCATGGTCCCCGTCCAAATCCGTGCCGATCCGGGTTTTGCCATAGCCTAGGTCATCCGCAATTTTGTAGATCACCGAAGCCAGTGCGATGTAGCGGTTGGTGCAGTTCACCGCAATGATGCCATTCGGTTTCATGTGCCTTTCATAAATCTGAAAGGCCTCACGGGTCAGCAAATGCATCGGCACCGAGTCACCGCTGAAAGCGTCCAGCAGCAGGATGTCAAATTGCTGAGACTCCTCCTTTTCTAAGGCCAATCGACCATCTCCGTTCACGATCTCGAGCACTCCTCCACGTTTCTGAAAGTCCTCCATGTAGGTGAAGTAAGTCTTGGCCAGCCTCTCAACGACGGGGTTGATTTCGTAAAATCGCCAGACGTGCCCCTTGCTGCCATAACAAAGCGCTGTTCCCGTTCCCATGCCCACCACACCCACACGCGCGTCCGGCTTTGCTTGTGCCACAAGCAGCGCGCGACCCACACCGGTCTCTTCACCATAATATGAAAAGGGCTTCTCTTTCAGACTGTCACCCATGTTCTGCATACCATGCATGATGCCACCGTGATAAAGGCTGCGCCAAGCCATGTCGTAGTCGTAATCGTAGTCCTCAGCCACCGAGACGACGCCATAGAAATTGCGCACACGTTCCAGTCGTTCCTCATCCTTGTGACCCCATTTGTGCATCATGGAAGGCCCCCCAATCAACAGGGCAAAACCAGCAATAGAGAGGATCCCGCGAAGCCAGCGAACTTTCAATCCTCGAATCTCCCGTGTCGCCACGAATGCAGCAACCCCAAACGCCACCATTAAACCCCAGGGCCATTCGCGATAGCTGTCAAACACACGCGGAGCGACCAAACTGACCAGCAACCCCCCCAAGGCGCCTCCTGCTGACATCATCAGATAGAATTCCGTCAGATGTTTGGGATCGGGCTTGAGGCGGGTCAATTCACCGTGGCAAACCATCACTGCCAGGAACATCGCACCGAAGCAGATAAAAAGTTCCATTTTGTAGGTGATTTCAATGCTCCAGGGCATCTTCCACTCAAAGCCGAATGGCATGGGTATCGAACTGCCACTGGTCCAATCCAGTCCGCCATAGACTGCAGCCAAAAACACCAGCAGCATCGCCGGAGTTGCCCACAGCAAGGGCCGATACCAGCGCTCATGCTCAAAGCAAATGATGAACGTGACCAGATACAAACTCAGCGGCACCACCCATAGAAAGGGAATCACGGCCACATCCTGACAAACGTGGTTCGTAGTCGCCAATAGCAGTACACTTGCGAGCGCAGGCAGCAAGACCCAAAGTACCCGCTTAGACCAAGTCACCGGCTTCACTTCCGGGCCGGATGCGGCGTGAGGCAATGAATGATCCACCCGCAACGCCCGATCCCGCCAGGCGATGGCAGCCGATAGAGCAGCGAAAATCAAAAAGGCCCCAGACCAAAGCCACGTCTGCCCTGTGACATCCCAGCGCACCTCAAAGAAGAATGGATAGCTCAGCAGCGCGGCCAACGAACCGGCGTTCGATAGCGCGTAAAGCCGCCACGGACTGCCTCCGTTCGTGGCCCGGGTAAACCAGACCTGCACGAGCGGACCCGTGCTCGATAGAACGAAATACGGCAGTCCCACCGTTGCCAAAAGCAGCGCCAAAATGCGTCCCGCAGGATCTTCATTCCCCATGGGCTTCCAGGCTTCATTGGGCGTGATTGGCAGACAAGCCAAGGCTGCCACAATCAAACACGCATGGATGATCCCCTGCCAACGATGCGGCAATCGCGTCAAAAAATGCGCGTAGGCATAGCCACCAAAAAGCACCACCTGGAAGAACAGCATGCAAGTCGTCCACACACCAGGACTCCCGCCAAACCAGGGCAGAATGAATTTGCTGATCAACGGCTGAACTTGAAACAGCAAGAAAGCACTCAGCAGGCTGAGAAAGCCAAAAGTGGGAAGCAAGGGCAGGCGGTTGGTGGCAGACATGAGCAGTGAAAACGGAATGGAAAGGGTTTTCATGCCCCTATTTTGCAAAACACACAAGATGCTCTTCTTAACGGGATCGAGATAGCGCAAAGCTTCGCTAGTGAACAACACACAGCGTTGCCAGATGGACTCTTTTGGCGGCGTAGAAGAATCCTCCCGCTATGCGTTTGCTCATCTCTGCCTTTCTCATCCTCTCTGCCTGCGTTTCCAACGGCTACGCCGCCGTAAAAATGCCTTCCTTTTTCAGTGATCACATGGTCCTCCAGCGGGACAGGCCCGTGCCCATTTGGGGCCAAGCCAACCCGGGAGAGCAAGTGACGGTCGAGTTTGCCAATCAGAAAAAAACCACTCTGGCCAATGCCGCAGGCCGATGGAATCTCACGTTGGATCCCATGCCCGCGAATGCCGAGCCACAACTTCTGAAAATTGGCTCCGTTTCGATTCAAGACGTGCTCGTTGGTGACGTTTGGCTCGCGTCAGGGCAGTCCAACATGGAATGGGAAATGCAAATGAAGCCGGATTCCAAAGCCGACATTCCGAAGGCCACACATCCTAACTTGCGCATCATCGAGATCCCCAAAACAGTGGCGCTCACCCCACAGGATGACGTTCCTGCTATCTGGTCGCCCTGCACTCCCGAGAGCGTCGCCAGTTTCTCTGCCGTCGGTTATTACTTCGGACTCAAGTTGCATTTGGAGCTCAATGTTCCGGTCGGCATTATGCAAAGCGCCTGGGGCGGCACTCGCATTGAACCTTGGACGAGCGAGGCCGGCTTCGGTGAGGTGCCTGAGTTGAAGGAGTTTGCCGCTGATGTCCAAGCCAAGCTCCCAGGCAGTGCCGCCTACCGCCGCAAACAGGAGGAGCACCTCGCCGCTGTCGAAGCCTGGTCGAAGACAGCCCGCTCTGCCCTGGAGAACAAACAAGCCGTACCCGCACTCCCCGCCCAGCCAGACACTTTTACTGCCGGTGCAGGCACCCCCACCGCGCTTTACAACGCCATGATGCATCCTCTGGTTCCCTTCGCAATTCGGGGTGCGATTTGGTATCAAGGCGAGTCCAATCACAATGAGGGCTTCGTTTACACGGATAAAAAGAAAGCCTTGCTGGCCTCGTGGCGCGCCGCTTTCCAACAGCCCGAACTGCCATTCTACTTCGTTCAAATCGCTCCGTTCCAATATGGAGAGGAAGACCCCGAAATCTTGCCCCAGTTCTGGCAGGCGCAACGCGAGTGCCTGCGCATCCCGCATACCGGAATGGCCGTCATTTCTGATATCGGCGAAGTCCCGGATATCCATCCCGCGCACAAAAAGGAAGTCGCCCGCCGACTTTCCCTCTGGGCTCTCGCCAAAACCTATGGCCGCAGCGATGTGGACCCCAGTGGCCCGCTCTATGCCAGCCACGCCATCGAAGGCAATGCGATCCGCGTCAAGTTTGACAACGCCTCCACTGGGCTCGCCACCCGCGATGGCAAGCCACTCACCCATTTCGAAATCGCCGGGCGCGATGGACTTTTCCAAGAGGGCACTGCCACCATCGAAGGCGATAGCGTCATCGTCACGTCCTCCAAAGTCCCCCAGCCCCGCCGCGTCCGTTTTGCCTGGAGCAAAACAGCCATTCCGAATCTCATGGACAAGGACGGACTCCCTGCGACTGCCTTCCACACCCATTGGCCTGTGGATCCTGACCTTGGACCCAATTTGGCACGTGATTGCAAATGGATCAGCAGTGACAAAAACGTTTGGGCATGGGACATGGGTCTGACGGATGGCTCATGGGCTACCCGGGCTCCCCATTGCTTCGCCACCAGTAACGCAGACGCCTTTCCCAAACACGTCACCATTGATTTGAAACAGTCCCAAACCCTGAATCTCATCCGGTTGGGAACGCCCGAGATCGGATCAACCAAAACAGTCGCCATCTCCCTGAGCAACGATGGCCAAAATTTCAAAGAGGTTGGCCGCCATGTTTTCCCCCTAGGCAAGCCCGAACAGACTTCTGTCGAGTTCCCGGATGTCGAGGCGAGACATATCCGTCTTACCTACCTGGATCATCATCAACAAGAAGCGGGAGGATTCTCCAATACCTTCGCCTTTACGACGGAAGTCGAGGCTTATCGAGCCAAGTAGCTTCTTACCATGACACTCGCATCGTCCCGGTTCTTTTGCTTGAGTCTCTGGCTTTTGCCGAGTCTCGCATCGATGGCCGCCGACCGGGTACAATTCAATCGCGACATCCGCCCCCTCCTCGCAGCCAAATGCTACGCCTGCCATGGACCAGACGAAGACAAGCGCGAGGCGGATCTGCGACTTGATTTGCGCGCTGAAGCCACTCGAGAGGCAATCAAACCCGGACAACCCGAGCAGAGCGAGTTCTGGAAGCGCATCACTTCACACGATGTCGAAGAGGTCATGCCGCCTCCATCATCCCCCAAACAGCTCACTGAATCGGAGAGGTTGCTTTTCCGCCAGTGGATCGCAGAAGGCGCTGAGTACCAGCAGCATTGGTCTTTTCAACCCATTGAAAACCCCCTTCCGCCATCGGGAGAAACGTCCAATCCCATCGATGCATTCATCTGCGCTGAGCTCTCCCGTCACAACCTCACGCCCGCACCTCATGCTGATCCCGCCACACTCATCCGTCGCGTTTCACTCGACCTCACGGGGCTTCCTCCAACATCCGAAGAAGTTCAGAAATTCGTCGCCGAATGCCAGCGTTTGCCCGGCTCGGATCAGCCCTATCTTCGTCTCGTTGACCGTCTTCTAACCTCTCCCCACTTTGGAGAACGCTGGGCGCGCCACTGGTTGGACATGGCACGTTATGCCGACAGCAACGGTTTCCTGGGTGATGCGGTGCGTCCAAATGCTTGGAGGTATCGTGACTGGGTGATCGACGCCATCAATCGTGATCTCCCCTTCGACCAGTTCACCATTGAGCAAATCGCAGGTGATCTCCTGCCCAATCCCACCATCAATCAGATCACCGCCACCGGCTTCCACCGCAATGCCGCATTGAATACCGAGGCCGGCGTGGACAAGGAGGAGGCGCGATTTCAAAACCTTGCCGATCGTGTCAACACCACAGGCCGTGTCTGGATGGGTCTGACCGTTGGCTGTGCTCAATGCCACACTCACAAGTATGACCCCATCACCATTCGCGACTACTACAGCCTCTACGCCTTCTTCAACAACACCGAGGACCGTGATGAAGTCAGCACCAAGGCACCCGCACTTGCAGAGATCACGCAGGATCGCCGTCAAACCTATGTTCACATGGCTGGTGACTACGCTCGCCGAGGCCCCGACGTCATGCCCGCAAGCCTGTCTGCTCTACCCGCTCTTCAGGACTCAGGTCAACGCGAAGCCAACCGATTGGATCTTGCTCGCTGGCTTGTCTCACCTCAACACCCGCTTACCAGCCGGGTGGCGGTGAACCACCTCTGGAGCAAACTTTTTGGAATCGGCCTCGTTAGCACGCACGATGATTTTGGCGCTACCGGCGAGCCCCCTTCGCATCCTGAACTGCTCGACTTCCTCGCCTCTCAGTTCATGCGCCAGGGCTGGAGCCGCAAACAACTGATTCGCCTCATGGTCACCTCCGCCACCTATCAACAAAGCGCGGATCATCGAAAAGATATCGTGGCTCTTGATCCCCTCAACCGACTGCTATCACGGCAGAACCGGTTGCGCCTGGATGCCGAAATCCTTCGTGACTCCGCACTGTGCGCCAGTGGCCTGCTCACGCGCAACTTGGGCGGCCCCAGCATCAAACCGCCACTTCCCGGCGATATCTTTGACGTCGGACGATCGGTGAAATGGGAGGTCAGCCAGAGCAATGAACGTTACCGCCGTGGCCTTTACATCCTCACCATGCGCAGCTTGCTCTATCCGATGCTGACGACCTTTGATGCTCCTGACGCTGCGGACGCCTGCGTGCGCCGAGAGCGCAGCAATACACCCTTGCAAGCTCTCACTATGATGAACGATCCCGTTTTCGTCGAGGCCGCCCAGGCACTGGCACTCCGCGTCATTCGTGAAGCTCCGAAGGACTTAGACCAGCGCCTCCGCCATCTTTTCTTCCTCGTCCTGAATCGCCCGCCACTCTCTTCAGAGATTCAGCGCCTCAATGCCTTCTACCACGAGCACCATGCCCGCGTCGAATCCGGCGGAAAGGAGGCCCTCAAAATTCTTGGCATCATCGAATCCACCACCCCCCCCGATCAACGGCTACAGACGGCGACTCTGGTAGGGCTTGCTAGGGTGCTCATGAACCTGGATGAGTTTATCAACAGGCCTTAGAACATGAACGACACTCTTATTCCAGACCTATCCCCCGAAGAACGTTTCCGCCAAACCCGTCGCGACTTCCTCGCGACCAGTTCATCGGGTCTGGGCGGGCTCGCGCTGGCGTCACTGCTGAAACAGGACGGCTTGCTGGGCGGTGACGTTAATCCTCTGGCCTCACGCCAACCGCATTTTGCGCCCAAGGCTGAGCGCTGCATCTTCATCTTTCTCGAAGGCGGACCGTCGCAAATGGATTTGTTCGATCCGAAACCGCTGCTGAATAAGTATGACGGGCAGGCTCTCCCTGACTCCATCATCGGCAATGCAAAGTTTGCTTTCTTGCAAAAAGAGACCGCCACCGTCATGGGCACCAAGCGAGTCTTCAAAAAACACGGGCAGTGCGGCATGGATATCTCCGATTTGCTGCCTCACATCGCCACCTGTGCCGATGATATTGCATTGATCCGGTCGATGCACACCAATCAATTCAATCACCTGCCGGGCCAACTCATGTTGAACTGTGGCGCTGCCCTTTTAGGTCGTCCAAGCGTGGGTTCATGGGTCACTTACGGTCTGGGCAATGCCTCCCAGGAACTGCCCTCGTATGTGGTGATGGTAAGCAAAGGCCGGGGCCTTCCCGGCGGTAGCTCAACTTGGTCAAGTGGCTTTCTACCTTCATCCTATGGCGGTGTGATGTTTCGCAATGGCACCTCGCCTGTGTTGAATCTCGCCAACCCTGACGGGATCACCAATGAGATGCAGGCCGCCAGCCTCGCTGCGCTCAACGATTTGAACCATCTTCAACACAAGCACATTGGTGACCCCGAAATCGCCAGCCGCATTAACAGCTACGAACTTGCCTTCCGCATGCAAAGTGCCGCTCCGGAACTGGTTGATCTCGCTGGTGAAACCCAGGCGACTCTGGATGCCTACGGGGTGAACCGCATCGAGCCCCCCATAAAGAGCAATCTCGGAGGCATCGGCAACTTTCAGACCTTCTCCAGGCATTGCCTTCAAGCGCGCCGGATGGTCGAGCGCGGCGTGCGATTTGTGAATGTCATCCACGCCTCCTGGGATCATCACAGCAACTTGGACCCCCAGCTCGCGCACAACTGTCAGATGGTCGATCAGCCGATCGCTGCGCTGCTGAAAGACCTTAAACAGCGCGGTTTGCTGGACACCACCCTTGTGGTCTGGGGCAGCGAGTTCGGCCGAACGGCGCTGGGTGAAAATCGCCCCGGCAACAAGGCGATCACCGGGAGAGACCACCATCCTGGTGCCTTTAGCCTCTGGATGGCTGGCGGCGGCATTAAGGGAGGTCAAGTGTATGGTGCAACCGATGATTTTGCCTGGCACGTTGATCGGGATCCCGTTTCCATCCACGATTTTCATGCCACCATTCTGCACCTCTTTGGCATGGATCACAAAAAGCTCACCTACCGTTTTCAGGGGCGCGACTTCCGCCTGACGGACGTGCATGGCGAGGTGGTCAAGGGGTTGCTGGCGTGATGGGCTTCCCATTTGAAACGGTGTATCTACCGCTCGGATTCAACATGGTTTCGGCTTGTCTCGAGGCACCAAAAGCGTCGATGCAAAAATTGACGACGTCATGAGGCATCACCGCAGGACTTTTGAAACTCATCAGCCACTAAAATAGTGGAAAAAGCAGATGATCCAAAGCGTTCCCAATGGACATGACATCGAAAATCACTCGCCGAAACAGCTTCAAACTCATCACTGCTGGAACCCTCGCAGGCATCGCAAGTCGGCAAACCCCGGTTTTGGCCGAAGAATCCGTGTCGACCGACTGGACGAAGACCCATGATCGTGTCTTCCTTGGTGGCGAGTTTTGGGCGAACCCAATGGAAGACTGGCGTGTCAGTGAAGGCGGTGCCGAATGCCTCAACTCGGGTGCGGGCCGGAGTGTGCATTCGCTGACTCATCAAATCACCCAAAACGGTAGCTTCACACTGGCAGTGACATTGACTCGCCTTGAGATCAACAAGGCCGACGGCGGTGCAGGTTTCCGCATCGGCATTCGCAGCGAACTCAACGAATATCGCAGCAATTGCTTCGTGCTCAAAGGCTTCGATGCTGGCTGGCAAGGAGATCAGCTCATCCTGGGTTCGCAAAAGAGCGCGCTCCCGAGTGGGTCTGATCTCGCTCAAATTCATCTAACGCTCAAAGGAAAAGCCATCGGTGACCAATGCGCTTTGACGCTGACAGCCACCCATCCGGAGACCGGCAATCTGCTCGCTACAGTCAGCGAATCCATCCCTGCGGAAACGCTCCTCGGTAACGTCTCTCTCGCCAACAACTTCAGCGCTGGTGCTGCCGGCGCGGCAAAGAAAAAAGGCAAAGCCAAAGCCACACCATTAGCTGGTGGCGGACGTTATCGATTCCAGAACTGGACGATGGAAGGTGATGCATTCGCCGTCACCGAGGCAAATCGATTTGGCCCCATCTTGTGGTCGATGTATTCGCTCACTGACTCGCGCACAGCCGAGGGATTCGTGATGAAAATCAGCGCTCTCACGGGTCCCATGGGAGCCAAGGACAATCAAAACGTTGAACTGCACATCCAGCAAAACGGTGCTTGGAAATCGCTCGGTACAGCCAAGCTGGATCCCGATGCCTGGGTGGCCACGTTCCGCATTCTGAATTGGGACGCCAAGACTGCCACGCCCTACAAACTGGTGTATCGGGAGAAACACAAAGACGGAAGCGAAACGCCGAACGAATGGACCGGCACCATCAAAGCCAATCCCGAAGGTCGTCCCTTGCGCATGGCCGCTCTCACTTGCCAAAACGACTACGGCTTCCCCTATGCACCCGTGGCTGAAAACTTGGTCAAACTCGATCCCGATCTCGTTTTCTTCTCTGGCGACCAGATCTATGAGAACCACGGCGGTTTCGGTCTCATTCGCGAACCTGCTGAGCCTGCGATCCTGAACTACTTGCGCAAATTCTATCAGCATGGCTGGGCCTTCCGCGAAGTCATGCGCAATGCTCCCACGCTTTGTCTTCCAGATGATCACGATGTCTTCCAGGGCAACATCTGGGGCGAAGGTGGCAAGAAAATGGATGTCGGTGACAGTGGAGCCTCCTCCAAAGGTGGCTACATCGAGCCCGCTCGAATGGTGAATGCCGTTCACAAAACCAATGTGGCGCATCATCCGGATGCCTTTGATCCCAAGCCCGTCCTGCAGGATATCAGCGTCTACTACGGTGACATGGTCTATGGCGGCGTAAGTTTTGCCATCATCGCTGATCGCCAGTGGAAGAGTGGGCCTGAGCATGTCGAGACTGGCGCTGGACGTGCAGACCATGTGCTGGAAGCAGATTTCGACACCTCCAAGTTGGACAAGCCAGGACTCGTATTGCTCGGCGAGCGCCAGGAAGCCTTTCTCAAACAATGGTCGGAAGACTGGCGCGGGCACACACTCAAAGCCCTGCTGAGTCAGACTGTCTTCATCAATGCAGCCACTCATCATGGTAGCGAGGATGGCTATTTGAAGGCTGATCTCGATTCCGGCGGATGGCCGCAAACACCGCGGAATCGTGCCATCGACATCCTGCGTCCCTCGATGGCGCTGCACATCAATGGTGACCAGCATTTAACCACTCTCGCTCAATACGGCGTGGACAAACAGCGTGACAGCAACTGGTCCTTCTGCACCCCGGCCATCGCCGCTGGGTATCCGCGGTGGTGGCGGCCTGACGAGATGAAAATGCCTCACGCCAATCGCCCTAAACATGGCCATGGTGACACCGGCGAGTACCTGGATGGACTCGGCAACAAAGCCTACATTTACGCCGTTGGAAATCCTCAAGTAGGCCAAGCCCCAAACCGCTATGATAAGGCTCACGAGAAGGCCAGTGGCTTTGGCTTCATCACCTTCGACACGGAAAAGAAAACGTACTTCATTGAGTCCTTTCGCTTCCTCATCGATGCCACCGACGGCAAGCCGACCAATCAATTCCCAGGCTGGCCCGTTACCATCCATCAAAAGGAAAATCGTGGCGAAAACTTGATCGGCTGATCTTCCGGATTCGAACACGCATGAGACTTGCCACCTTTGCAGCGCTGATTGTTGTCTCGGCTCACGCTGCCGACATTCAGCCGCTATTGAAGACCTACTGCCTGGATTGCCACAACGCCGATAAGCAGAAGGGGGACGTCGATCTCACTCACTTCGGCTCACTCCAGAGTGTGCAAAAGGACTTCAAACTCTGGCAGACGATGCTGCAGCAAGTCGAAGAGGAGGAAATGCCGCCCAAGAAACCGCTGCCAACTGCCGCTGAACGGGAACAAATCGCGGAATTTCTGCGGCATGGACTCGCTTCAATCGATTGGAGCCAGCAAAAGGGCATCGAGCACGTTACCCTGCCGCGACTCACAAAAAGCGAATACAACAACACGCTGCGGGATCTTATCGGTATCGATTTTGAGCCGGGCAAGTTGCTCCTCGATGATGGCCCGGGACTCTCGGGCTTCACGAATGATCGCGATGCGCTTTTCATTTCACCCGCGCTGGCCGAGCAACTTTTTGACGCTGCGGACTACGCGCTGAAAGCCGCCATCGCTTTGAAGCAAAAGCCTATGCAAAAGATGTTTGAGGCTGAAAAAATGCTGATGACCGAGCGCGGCTCGAAGCCTGAAGATTTGCCCGGTGGCGGCGTCGGATACTCTCTCGCTGGAGCAGGGCAGCGTACGCTCTATGACGAGGTAATCGTGCCTGCCGATGGCTGGTATCGTTTGACTGTGAAGCATGTCGGTCGCGGGGGGGACAGCGGCATGAGACTGCGCATCGACAACGAACCTCGAGCCTACTTTTTCTGCGAGGACAACAAGCCGCAGGAGCAAACCGTCGAACTACTGCTGCGTGCGGGTTCGCATCAAATGACTTGGAATATTGACAATACGCAGTTTCGAAAGCCGACACCGGCGGTGGCTCGCAAGACTCGCACTCCTCCGAAAGGAGGCTACCCTGTCTTCGACCAGAAAAAGGCCGCACCCTTGGTCAGCGCCGCAGCAAAGATAAACGCGCCTCAGTTGCCGCTTCCCGCCAATGCCTCGGTCGAAATCAAGAAGCTTGTGGATATACTCAATCGCAATTTCCAGAGCATGCAGATGCGCATTGAATATCTCCGCGCCGTGACTCCAGATGGAAACCCGAATGATCTCCGCAGCTTCTTCAATCTGCTACCCGAACGCACCGAGGGCATGATAGCGGCCAAGAATCAGCTCGCCGAGGCTATGAAGGTTCCAGCAAGCGAAATAGATCGCCAGATCGAGGCCGCTAATACGGCCAAACTGGCTAGCAATCGGCAAGTGGTAGGAGATTCATTGGAGGTGCTCGGCATGCCTTTTGATCCTGCGTCGCTGATTGGTAGTGCTGAGTCTCAGGGTACCGCCAAACCGCAACGCATCGGTGCCCCAGGCGTCGATTGGATCAAGGTTGATGGTCCTCTTTCGCCTGTGGGATCGAAGCCTCGCCCCCTCTTCCAATCCGATGCCCGCGAGGCTCTTGCTGCCTTTTTACCCCGAGCCTTTCGTCGCCCGGTGCGTAACGGCGAACTGGAAAAGCACCTGCAACTTTTTGATAAAGCCAAGGCACGTGGTGAATCTCATGACGAGGCTTTAACGCTCGCCTTCACCGCTGCGTTGACTTCGCCGAGCTTTGTCTTTCGCGATGAATTCCGTACTGGCAAGCTCGATGATCATCAGCTCGCCAATCGCCTGAGCTACTTTCTCTGGATGACCATGCCAGATGACGAACTCCGCTCGCTCGCCGATGCGGGCGAACTTCGTAACGATGCGACACTGCGGGCTCAGGTGAAGCGCATGGTCACTGACCCAAAGGCCCGGGCTTTCACCAGTACTTTTCTCGGCCAGTGGCTGGGCTTTTCCGGCCTCGGCTCCGAACATGTGCCGGATGCTAGGAAGTTCCGGGATTTCACCCCAGCCCTTGCCGAGGCGATCAAACTCGAGCCGGTGCTTGTTTACGAAAACCTGCTCCGTACAGGTGGCAGCCTGACTCGGTTACTCGATACTCGGGAGACCTTCGCCAACGCCGAACTGGCTCAGTTGTATGGGATCGAAGGCATTTCCAGCATGGACATGAAGCCGGTCACTTTCACTGACGATCATCGCGCCGGGCTCCTTGGAATGGCGGCTGTATTAACAGCCTCTTCCACGCCGAACCGCACCAGTCCCGTGATCCGCGGCAAGTGGGTGCTGGAGAATCTGCTCGGCCGCAAACTTGCCGAACCCCCAGCTGATGCCGGTCAACTCGACGATAAAGCCGGGGAGCGCGGCAAGACTTTGCGTGAAGAACTTGCGGCTCATCGTCGCAATGAGAGCTGCGCGGGTTGTCATGACAAGATCGACCCGATTGGCTTTGGTCTGGAGAATTTTGATGCTATCGGGCGTTTCCGCACCCAAGAAGCTGGCAAGCCTGTCGATGCCACCGGAACCCTCCCCGGTGGCATCACGATCAATGGTCCCGCTGCGTTACGGGCTGCCATCCAGTCACGCCATCAAGACGAATTCCTCGCCAACCTCACGCGCCGGCTGACCGCCTTCGCTCTGGGTCGTGCTTTGAAACCCCAGGATGAAGGATTGATTCTCGAATTGCTCGCCGAGCTGAAACGAACCGGCTATCAAGCTGACTCCCTCGTAGAGGCGATTGTGCTGAGTGAGGCGTTTCAGACTCAGGGCACCGCACTTTGAGCTTGGATTTACACAAGTCAAACCAGCCCAGGCATGACATTCGAACTCGTTGCGAAGCTTTCCTGTTCCAGGCCAAGTTTTTGAATCGCGGTCAGGTAAAGGTTCGGCAGGGGATAGTTATCCTTTTGATCAAAGGCAAGGTGCTGGCCGT
>JAIYDW010000187.1 GCA_027487315.1 Verrucomicrobiaceae bacterium
GCCGTCGCCCGAATTGACTACTCTTGACGCCCTTAATCTCCAACCTACCCTACAACTCTTATGGCCGATATCCAAACCAGCGCAGCAGACAAGAAAGAAAAGGAATTCTTCACCCACGTCCCCCAAGAGGCTCCCGGCTTCTTCCTCAAGGGCTGCCACCAGTATGACTGGGGTCTCAAAAACCGCCTCAGCAAGGTCTTCAATCCTCAAGACGGTCGCACCGTCATGCTTGCCTTCGACCACGGCTACTTCCAAGGCCCCACCACCGGCCTCGAGCGCGTCGATCAAACCATCCTCCCTCTTGCCCCATACGCAGACTGCCTCATGCTCACCCGCGGCATCCAGCGTTCTGTCATCCCTGCCTCCACCACGAAAGCCATCGCCCTGCGCGCCTCCGGCGGCACCTCGATGATCAGCCCCATGGAAGAGTGGGAAGGCGAAATCGACGGCAAGAAGGCCAAGTTCGGCCGCCCCGGCTTCGAACCGCTTTCGAATGAATCCACGGCCCTCAACATCGAGGAAGCCATCCGCCTCAACGCCAGCATCCTCGCCGTCCAGGTCTTCATCGGCAGCGCCTACGAGCGTCAGTCCTTGAAAAATCTCACCGACCTCGTCGACGCCGCCAGCCGTTACGGCATCGCCGTCATGGGCGTCACCGCCGTCGGTCGCGCCATGGCTCGCACGCCTCAATACTTCCGCCTCGCCACCCGCATCATGGCGGAACTCGGCGCGAACGTGGTGAAGTGCTATTACACCGAGAAGGAGTTCGACACCGTGACCAGCTGCTGCCCCGTGCCGATCGTGATCGCCGGTGGCAAAAAACTGCCTGAGCTCGACGCGCTGAAAATGTGCGCCAACGCCATCAAACAGGGTGCCAGCGGCGTCGACATGGGCCGCAACATCTTCCAAAGCGACGCCCCAGTCTCCATGATGCAGGCGGTGCACGGCGTGGTCCACGGCGGCCTCAGCGCCACCAAGGCCTTTGACCTCTACAACGACCTCAAGCGCAAGGAACTGCGCAAGAAGTAGTTCGGCGCCAACCTTCACCTCCTCACACCATGGAACTCAAACCCAATCAAGTGCGGCTCATGCTCCTCAAGGTGGCTGACGCCATCATCGCCGCCGAACCCATGCTCTCCCAGGCCGACCGCGACTTGGGTGATGGCGACCACGGCCTCGGCATGGCCCGTGGCATGGAAGCCGTCAAAGATCAGTTGGAAAAACTCGATCCCGGCACCGTCGAACAAGTCTTCGTCACCACCGGCACCGCCATGATGAGCAGCATGGGTGGCGCCTCCGGGGCCCTCTTCGGCACCCTCTTCCGCGCCGGCGGCAAAGCCCTCGCAGGCCGCCCCGCCCTCGATTCCGAAGGCCTCGCTGTCTTCCTCCAAGCCGCCCTCGATGGCGTCATGAAACGCGGCGGTGCCAAACCCGGCGACAAAACCATGATCGACGCCCTCGCCCCGGCCGCTGAAGAAGCCGGCAAGGTCATCGGCAAACCCCTCACCGAAGCCCTCGCCGCCGTCGCTACCGCCGCCGAAGCCGGCAAAGACGCCAGCAAAGCCATGGTCGCCCAGTTCGGCCGCGCCAAAACCCTCGGCGACGCCTGCATCGGCTTCCCAGACGCCGGCGCCTGCTCCATCACCATCATCCTCGCCACCATGCGCGACTTCACAATCGCCTGAAGCGAAACCCTCAATCGCGGGCAAGGCGCAAGCCTGCCCGCTTTTTTGTGCCCCAACGATCCTCCTTTTGCTAATTCCGACACAGCCTTTGCTGACAGGTCGCTCCACACCCCGCGTTTCCATCGGAACATGAAATCCCTCCTGCTCACCCTCCTCGCAGCGCTCTCCCTTTCCGCCACCGCTGCCGACCAGCCCAACATCGTCTTCCTCATCTCCGACGACCACGCCTGGACCGACTACGGCTTCATGGGCCACCCCCAAATCGAAACCCCCAACCTCGACAAACTCGCCGCCCGCAGCGCCCTCTTCTCGCGCGGCTACGTCCCCACCGCCCTCTGCCGCCCCGCCCTCGCCACCTTCACCACCGGCCTCTACGCCCACCAAAGCAAAATCACCGGCAACGACCCCGCCGCCCTCACCCCCGCCTCTCCCCCCGACACCTCCAAAGCCAAAGGCAAGGGCAAAGCCAAGGCCAAAGGTGCCAAAGCCGACACCCCCGAATACGCCGCCCTCCGCGAAAAACTCATCAGCCACTACTACGAACAACCCTCCATCATCAAACTCCTCGGCGACAAAGGCTACCTCAGCCACCAGTCCGGCAAATGGTGGGAAGGCGACCCCAAACGCGCTGGCTTCACCGAGTCCATGACCCGCGGCTTCCCCAACCCCGGCGGCCGCCATGGCGACGATGGCCTCAAAATCGGCCGCGAAGGCCTCGACCCCGTCCTCACCTTCATCGACAAAGCCACCGCCCAGAAAAAGCCCTTCTTCATCTGGTACGCCCCCATGATGCCCCACTCCCCCCACACGCCCCCGGACGACCTCTTCAAAAAGTACAAAGCCAAAGGCATCGAGTCCGACCACGTCGCCCGCTACTACGCCATGGTTGAATGGTTCGACCAAACCTGCGGCCAGCTCATGGACAAAATCGAAGCCAAAGGCCTCACCGAAAACACCCTCTTCGTTTACGTCGCCGACAACGGCTGGATCCAGGACCCCAACAGCCCCGCCTACGCCCCCCGCTCCAAACAATCCGCCAACGAAGGCGGCACCCGCCAGCCCCTCATGTTCTCCTGGAAAGGCACCATCCAACCCGGCGACCGCAAAGAACAACTCGGCTCCAGCATCGACATCGTCCCCACCGCCCTCGCCGCCGCCAACGCCGAAATCCCCGCCAACCTCCCCGGCCTGAACCTCCTTCCCATCCTCAGATCCGGCGAACCCACCCCCCGCAAAGAAGTCTTCGGCGAAACCTTCGCCCACGATGTCGCCAACATCGACGAACCCCAGGAAACCCTCGTCTACCGCTGGATCGTCGAAGGCCCCTGGAAACTCCTCCTCACCTACGACGGCAAACGCGACGGCTACGCCAAAACCAGCCCCATCACCGAAATCCGCCCCCAGCTCTTCAACCTCCTCAACGACCCCCACGAAAACCAAAACCTCGCCGCCGAAAACCCCGAACTCATCACCCGCCTAGCCGCCCGCCTCCAAGACTGGTGGCCCGTCACCAAACGCCAAGTCCTCACCCAATGGACCACCACCCCCGGCACCTGGAAGTAACTCGCCCCTCCCACAGCAAGAAAATCGACTCAGACATGGACTGCGCGCAGCCTGCTGCCGCTTTCGCGTAGGGCAGCCTGCTGCCGGGAGAAAACCCCCTTCTCCCCTACCGCTCCCACCCGCAAAGTCCCCCCATCTACCATCTTCCATCTCCCATCTCCGGCGCACCGCGCCTCACCCATCCACCGGACTCTCCGGCCCCTTCAACACCCGCTGGTAAAACACCAAGTCCAGCCACCGCCCAAACTTGAACCCCGCGTGCCGGATCTCCCCGCACCGCACAAACCCCAGCCGCTCATGCAGCGCAATGCTCGCCGCATTCTCCGCATCGATCACACCGATCATCGTCTTGTTCCCCGCCACCTCCGCCGCCTCCACCACCCGCTCTAAGAGCATCCTCCCCAGCCCCCGACCCCGAAACCGCCCATCCACATACACCGAGTGCTCCACCGTGTACTTGTAAGCCGGAAACGCCCGGAATGGCCCATAGCTCGCAAACCCCATCAGCTCCCCCATCGCATTCTCCAGCCCGATCACCGGCAACCCCGCTGCCTCCTTCGCCGCAAACCACGCCTCCATTACCGCCACCGACCGCGGCTCATAATCATACAGCGCCGTCGAGTTCAAGATCGCCTCGTTAAAGATCGACCGAATCGCCTCCAACCGCTCCCGCCCGCACAAAATCCAGTTCATACCGCGCATTAAACCAGCACTCCTCCCAAAAAGGAAGCCTGTTACGTCAGCTGAAGCGCAAAATGATGGCACGTGATGTCCATCCCCTTGTGCAGGTAAAATCGATGCGCCCCAAACCGCTGCACCCCGGATTCCAAATGCACCTGCGCGCACCCCTCCCGCCGCGCCTCCGCCACCAGCCAGTCAAACAGCGCACTCCCCGCCCCCTCTCCTTGATGCGCACTCACCGTCACCAAATCATCCACAAACAAAAACCGCCCCCAAGACAAGTTCTCCATCACCCGATACCCCGCCACCGCCACCACCCCCGACGCACCCCGTGCAAACACCACCCGATACCCCATCCCCTCCTGCCTCCGAACCCGCACCAAAAACCCCGCCTCATCCAACTGCGGCCTCAGCTCCCGCATCACCGGAAAACAAAGCATCAGATCCTCATCAGACATCGCCAAACACACTTCAAACTCCATCTCGCAAACCTAACCC